>JAEUNJ010000193.1 GCA_016791145.1 Rhodocyclaceae bacterium
CACGGCGCCGGGACCCCGGGTCAGCAGGATGTAGCGGCGCTTCTCCTCGTCGTATTTCTGGCGGATCGCCTCGATGTCCTTCTGCTTGGCGGCCACCGCCGCCTGGTGGGCCTGCAATTCCACCTGGTTGGCCTTGATCTGCGAGTGAAGTTCCGGCGGCATCTGCTTCTTCTTGTAGAACTCCGCCTCGTTGTCCAGTTCCTGCTTGCGCTTCAGGGCCTCGTTGTACTTCTCCTGGGCCTGCTTCACCGCCTTGTCCACGTCGGCCAGGGCGCGGTCCCGCATGTAGTCGATGTCCGCCTCGCTGCCGTAGGTGTTGAGCAGCGCCCGGTTGCGCCGTTCCTCCTCCGCCAGGCGCTTCTGCTCTTCCTTCTTCAGCCGGAGCTCCTCTTCGCGCAGCGCCCGCTGTTCCGGGGTCAGGGGCGGCTCCACCGTCCGCCGCACGCGGCCCTGGTCGCTGATCTCCTTGTAGCCCCGGTCGTAGCACACCGGCGGCAGCGGGTCCCCGCAGATCTGTCGCCCGCCCGGGTCGGTGCAGCAAAACGTCTTGGCGACGGCCGGCAGGGCGGGTGCGAGGCCCAGCAGCAACACGATCAGGCGGAGACTCATGTCATTGTCCTTGGATGCCGTATTGCAGCCGGTAGGCCTCCACGGCGTCGAGGTTGCGTTCCAGTTCCGGGCTCCCGCCCAGGAAGGCAATCAAATCCGTCAGGGCGGCGACGCTGACGACCGGAATCCCGTAGTCGCGTTCGACCTCCTGGACCGCGGAGAGTTCGCCCAGGCCCCGTTCCTGGCGGTCCAGCGCGATCAACACGCCGGCCGGCACGGCGCCGGCGGCGCGGATCAGTTCCACCGATTCGCGGACCGAGGTGCCGGCGGAAATGACATCGTCCACGATCAGCACTCGGCCCGCCAGCGGCGCCCCGACCAGGGTGCCGCCCTCGCCGTGGTCCTTGGCCTCCTTCCGGTTGTAGGCGAAGGGCAGGCTGCGGCCGCGCGATGCCAGCGCCATCGCGGTGCCGGCCACCAGGGGAATCCCCTTGTAGGCCGGCCCGAACAGCACGTCGACGGCAAGTCCGGAGGCGAGGATGGCCCGGGCGTAGAAGTCGCAAAGGGTGCCCAGCGACGCGCCGTCGCAAAACAGGCCGGCATTGAAGAAGTAGGGCGAGAGCCGTCCCGCCTTGGTCTTGAACTCCCCAAAGCGCAGCACTCCCTGCCGGCAGGCGAAGGCGATGAAGTCGCGGCTAAAATCCATGCGTTCCACCGAAAAAACCGGCCCATTCTAAACCCCCATGCTGAGGATTGTCAGCGCCAACCTGAACGGAATCCGCTCCGCCGCGGGCAAGGGATTCTTCCCGTGGCTCGCGGCCCAGCGGGCCGACGTGGCCTGCGTCCAGGAGTTGAAGGCCCAGATGCCGGACCTTTCCGACCAGATGCGCGGCCCGGACGGCATGACCGGCTGGTTCCACTGCGCCGAGAAGAAGGGCTACAGCGGGGTCGGGCTGTATGCCCGTCGCAAGCCGCTTCGCGTCGTCGAAGGCATCGGTCATGCCGGATTCGACGCCGAGGGGCGCTATGTGCGGGCCGATTTCGAGCATCTCAGCGTGGTCTCGGTCTATGTGCCCTCCGGATCCTCCTCGCCCGAGCGCCAGGAGGCCAAGTTCCGGTTCATGGACGAGTTCCTTCCCCACCTGGCCTCCCTGGCGGCCGAGGGGCGGGAGATGGTCCTGTGCGGCGACTGGAACATCGCCCATACCGAGAAGGATCTCAGGAACTGGAAGTCCAACCAGAAGAATTCGGGTTTCCTGCCCGAGGAACGCGCCTGGCTGGGCCGTGTGTTCGACGAACTGGGCTGGGTGGACGTGCATCGGCGCCTGTGCCCGGAGGCGACCGGGGAAGCCTATACGTGGTGGTCGAACCGGGGGCAGGCCTGGGCGAAGAACGTCGGGTGGCGCATCGACTACCAGATCGCCACGCCAGGCATCGCCGCCAGGGCGAAGCGGGCTTCGGTGTACAAGGACAGCCGCTTCTCGGACCACGCCCCGCTGATCATCGACTACGACTGGCACCTGTAGGCGGGACGCCCGTGGCGGGATGACACTTGTCGTTGCGCGGTCCCGCCGAAACCGGTAGCCTTCTGATTTTCCCTTCTGCCGGCACAGGATCAAGGAGACGAACATGGCCGAAATGACCGAAGTGACCAAGGACAAGCTCATCGCCGACGTCAAGGTGGTGATTTCCGACGCGGAGGAACTGCTGCGCGCCACCGCCAACCAGGCTGGCGACAAGGCCGGCGAGCTGCGGACCAAGCTGCAGGACCACCTTGCCTCCGCCCGCGTCAAGCTGGCCGAGGCGGAAGCTGCCGTGGTGGACCGGGCCAAGGCCGTTGGCCGGGCCACGGACGATTACGTGCACGACAACCCCTGGCGTTCCATCGGCATCGCCGCGGGCTGCGGCTTCATCGTCGGCCTCCTGATCGGCCGCCGCTGATTCCGCCCGGCCAGCGGCACGCCGGCTGATGGATCCATCCCCGCGGCGCGGACTGCTGTCCTCCCTGCGCGCACTGGCGGTCGACGGCGTCGACCTGCTGAAGACCCGCCTCGAGCTCCTGGCCACGGAACTCGAGGAGGAGAAGGTCCGCCTCCTCTCCCTGCTGACCTTCGCGGCCGTCGCCCTGATCTTCCTTGCCGCCGGCCTCGTCTTCCTGGCCGTCTTCCTGACGGTCCTGTTCTGGGAGGGCCAGCGCCTGCTGGCCCTCGGCGTCTTCACGACGCTCTTCCTGACTGCCGGGGTGGCCGCGCTGCTGGCCGCCCTGGCCCGTGCCCGGGCTGGCTCCAGGCTGTTCGCCGCCAGCCTTGCCGAACTCGCCAAGGACCGGGCGGCCCTGGAGCCGCGCGAATGAGCGGGAGCCGGGGGAGCGTGCCGGGGCCGGCACCCGAACTGGTCCTCGCCCTCAAGAAGCAGCGCCTGATGCTGAAGAGCGACGCCCTGCGTTCCCGCCTCGCCGACGAGGCCCAGGCCCTCGTGCCGGTATTTTCGGCCGCCGACCGAGTGCGGTCAGGCTGGCGCTGGGTCAAGTCCCATCCGGAATGGGTGGCCGGCGCCGGAGCCCTGCTGGTCGCCCTGCGGCCCCGCACCGTGGTGCGTTGGGTCCGCCGTGGCTATGGCGCGTTCCGCGCCTGGCGCCGCCTTCGCCACTGGGCGGAAGGGCGCCTCGCCTCCCTGGGCGGCTGATGGGTCCGCGCCGCCTGGTATCGGAGGCCGGCCGGGATGTTCCCGCGCCCGCTGCCCGCCCCCGGCGTCCCCGGGGCCTCCTGCGGCGCGTGCTGGAGGCCCAGCGCCGCGAACGGCAGGTCATCGTGGCCGAACTGGTGCAGGTCAAGGGACTGATGCCGCTGCTCATGAAGCACCGCAACGGCGACCGCTGGAGCCGCGAAGAGCGCCGCATGCTCCGGCAGCAGCTGCATGCCCTGATGGACCTCTCCCCCTATCTCGTGGTCATGGCCCTGCCCGGATCGGTGCTGCTGCTGCCGGCCCTGGCCTGGTGGCTGGACCGGCGGCGCCAGCGCCGCCAATGACCGGGGCTTCCGCCTCCGGCAGGAGTCAACCCATGCGTATTCTCAAGGCCCCCTTCCGCGCCGCCCTGCTGGCAGCCCTTTCCGGTGCGCTCTGCCTGGCGGCCCCCTGGGCGGTCGCCACCGACTTCGCCTGTTACGAGGATTGCATGCGCCAGGGTTATGGCCGCAATTACTGCGCCGGATCCTGCCAGCGGGACCTGGGCGGCCCCGGGCTGCCCCAGCAGGGGGGCGTGCCCCGCAACCCGGCCTTCGACCAGTTGAAGCGGGATGCCGAGCCGGACTCCCGGGCCCTGCCGCCGCGGGTCGATCCCCAATGCCTCAGCGATTGCCGGGCCCGGGGCTGGAAGTACCAGCTCTGCCGGCAGCAGTGCAGCTACTGACGCACGCGGCGCCGGCGCCCCACCCGGCGCGATGAAACGCGAGGCGGCCGTGGCGCCTCGCCACGGCCGCCCGCCTTCCATCGGTCCAGGGCCAGCTTTGCACGCCCTGCCGGTCCCGGCGGCGCCCAGCGGCGCTCCGGGAAACCCTGCCTTCGCCCTACGGGGGGGTTGCGGGCGGGCCTGCCACGCCGCCAGGCCCTCGGCCCCCGCGGTCCACGTCAGGAAAGGCGCTCGAGCAGCGCCGGAAGGATCTCCCCGGCCGGCCCGCGCAGCACGTGGTCGGCCCTGGCGGTCAGCGGTGTCTCCTCCCGGTTCACTTCCACCAGCACCGCTCCGGCGCCCTTGGCCTGGATCGGGAGGTCCGCCGCGGGGTAGACGAGCGCCGAGGTGCCGACGCTCAGGAACACCTGGCATTCCACGGCCGCCTGGTGGGCCGCCGCCAGCGCCGCCGGTGGCAGCGACTCGCCGAACCACACCACGTCCGGGCGCAGCCACGCACCGCAGCGGGGGCAGGGCGGCGGCCGACCTGCCCCGTCGTGGCACTCCGCCGGCCCGCAACCCTCCGAGCACTTCACCCGCGCGATGTTGCCGTGCAGTTCGATCACCTTGCGCGAACCGGCCCGCTGGTGCAGCCCGTCCACGTTCTGGGTGATCAGCCGGAAGCCGGAATACCGCTTCGCCAATCCCACCAGCGCCCGGTGCCCCGGATTCGGCCGGGCCGCCGCCACCAGGCCACGCCGCCAGGCGTACCAGTCCCAAACCCGTTGCGGATTGGCCCGGAACGCCTCCGGCGTCGCCAGTTCCTCCGGGGCATAGCGCGCCCACAGGCCGGTCTGGGCTTCGCGGAAGGTGGGCACTCCCGATTCGGCGGAGACGCCGGCACCGGTGAGCACCGCGACTCGCCTGGCGCTGCGAAGTGCATTCAGCAATGAAGGGGGGAATTCAGGCATGGCGGGGCAACTCCCTAGGGTTTGTTCCCATTCAGTCGGCGCACACGTCGGCTGAATGAGAACAGGCCCCGGCACCCGAGGGGCAAGGCATTGCCGCGATGACGCCGCCCGCGCCAGCGACGCCCGGCACGGCTCGCAGGGCGCCGTGCCGGGTGCGGATGCGATGGCTCCCGGTTGTCCGGGAATGGCCTACCACCACGACACCAACGGGCACCAAGGAAAGGCCAAGGCCCGTGCGGGACCGGCCGCCACCGGGGGCTGCCCCTCCCGCGGCGGAGCCGCAGTCCGCGCCGTACGTGAATCAACGCTCCCCGTGACAGATGAGCGAAGCGATCCGTTGAGTTCCCCTCCCGCGAGGGAGGGGCGAGGGGGAGGGCGGTCCACGCTGCGCCACCGCAGTCCGGGCGCCGGGCCGCCCCGAGCCCGGACGGCACGCGGCGGAGCCGCAGTCCGCGCCGTACGTGAATCAACGCTCCCCGTGACAGATGAGCGAAGCGATCCGTTGAGTTCCCCTCCCGCGAGGGAGGGGCGAGGGGAGGGCGGGCCATTCGGTCCCGGCCGTCAGCCGGGACCGAAATCCTGCGCCAGCGCCGCCCGCTGGTCGTCCGGCAGCGCCTCGATCGCGTACCCGTAGGCCGGCAGGTCGATGCCGACGGAAACCGCCGAGGCAGGGAATGCCGAAATCATGGCCTGGGCGAATTCGAAGCGGAGGAAATGGACCGAGGAGGTCTTGGTCTCGTTCTCCCGCTCCAGGTCCTCGTCGGCAACGGCGAAGACAGGGTCGAAGCCGGCGACCCGCATCCACACGCGCCGCTCGATCCCCTTCAGGCGCTGGAGCTCCCTTGCCCGTTCCTCCGGGTCAGGATACTCGATCATCATGGTCGCCTTCAGGTTGCGGCCGTCCGGGACCAGGGGGCCGTAGGCTTCCAGCTCGGCCACGATGCCGGCCTCCTCGAAGGTCTTCTCGATGCGCAGCATCTCCTGGATCTGGTAGCGGATGGTCTTCTCGTCCTCGAAGATCAGCGTCACGTGGGGGCCGATGGCGACGGTGCGCAGCTTCTTGTGGGCCATCACCTCGGCCCGGAAGGCGGGCCGCCGGCGGGCATACTCCTCCAGGGTCCAGAGGCTCTCTCGCGCGATGTGGGGCATGGTCAGATCCCGTAGGCCTTGCGGACGAGGGTGATGGGGTGGGCCAGCGGCGGCTCGCCGTAGCCGGCCTCCGCGATGCCCTGGGCGATGTGGTGCCCGCCCAGGGGGCAGTCGGAGCCGACCCAGTCGGGCTTGGCCTCGCCCATCTGTCTGAACACCGGCTTGCCGATCTTCATGGCCATGGCGTGGAACTCCTTCTTCACGCCGAAGGTGCCGGCGTGGCCGGAGCAGCGCTCGGTGGTCTTCACCGTCGTGCCGGGGATGCCCTTGAGGAACTCCTCGGTCTTGCGGCCGACGTTTTGCACACGGCCGTGGCACGGCACGTGGTAGGCGACGGTGCCCAGGGGCGTCTTGAAATCGGTCTTCAGGAGGCCGTCCTTCAGGCGCCCCACCAGGTAGTCGAAGGGATCCCACATGGCCTTCTTCACCGCCTGGACGTCCAGGTCGTCCGGGAACATCAGCGGCAATTCCTGCTTGAACATCAGGGTGCAGGAGGGCACGCCGGTGAGGATCGCATAGCCCTCCCGGGCCAACCGGGCCAGGTGCGGGATGTTGATCTCCTTCAGCCGGGCGACGCCTTCCAGGTCGCCCTGCTCGAGCTTGGGCATGCCGCAGCAGGCTTCCTTCTTCGCCAGGGTCCAGGGAATGTCGTTGTGCTCGAGGATGGCCACCAGGTCGTGGCCGATGCCCGGCTCGTTGTAGTTGATGAAGCAGGTGGAGAAGAGGGCCACGCGGCCCGGCGTGCGCTCGCCGGCGATGGCCAGCCCCTCGTTGTTCGGCCTGGCGGCGGAACGGAACTTCTTCGCCGCGAACTCGGGCAGCCAGGCCTTCGCTTCCACGCCGAGGGCCGCCTCCAGGACGGCCCGCATGGGCCGGGTCTTGTTGACCGCGTTGATGGTCTGGGTCACCACCGGGATGCCGGCGAACAGGCCGTTGCGGTCGGTGGAGGAGAGCACGGCGTCGCGCAGCGTGCCGCCGGTCTGCTTGTGCTTCACGGCCTTGGCGCGCAGCATGACGTGCGGGAAGTCCAGGTTCCACTCGTGGGGCGGCACGTAGGGGCACTTGGTCATGTAGCACATGTCGCAGAGGTAGCACTGGTCCACCACCTCCCAGTACTTCTGCCTGGGCACGCCCTCCAGTTCCCCGTCCGGCGTCTCGTCGATCAGGTCGAAGAGGCGCGGAAACGCGCCGCAGAGGCTGACGCAGCGGCGGCAGCCGTGGCAGATGTTGAGCACCCGTTCCAGTTCGTCGAAGGTCTTCGCCTCGTCGTAGAACTCCGGGTTCTTCCAGTCCAGCGGGTGGCGGGTCGGGGCCTCGAGGGAGCCCTCTTTCACGCGTCCGATCACCGATGACATGCTGTTCTCCCCACTCGGTCTTGCGTGACGGCCCGGCGCGGGGCTTCCCGGCCGGGCCGAAGGGATCAGCCGTTCAGGCTGTCCAGGGTCTTCTGGAACTTGTTGGCGTGGCTGCGCTCGGCCTTGGCCAGGGTCTCGAACCAGTCGGCGATCTCGTCGAAGCCCTCGTCGCGGGCGGTCTTGGCCATGCCCGGGTACATGTCGGTGTACTCGTGGGTCTCGCCGGCGATGGAGGCCTTCAGGTTGTCCGACGTGCCGCCGATGGGCAGGCCGGTGGCCGGATCGCCGCAGGCCTCCAGGTATTCCAGGTGGCCGTGGGCGTGGCCGGTCTCGCCCTCGGCGGTGGAGCGGAACACGGCGGCCACGTCGTTGTAGCCCTCCACGTCGGCCTTGGCTGCGAAGTACAGGTAACGGCGGTTGGCCTGGGATTCGCCGGCGAATGCGGCCTTCAGGTTGCCTTCGGTCTTGGAACCTTTCAATGCTGCCATGGGTGTTCTCCTCTCTGATCAGATGGAATGCGATCCTCCCGGGCCCGGGAGGACGATCCGATTATTCCCCTGCCCCGGCATTGCGGGAAGTTGAATTTGGCAATCGCGCCGATAGGCGATCCCTATCGCGCCAGGTGGGCCGCTCCCCCGGGATAACATGCCGCCATGGTCACGGCCACCTTCCGCTTCTACGAGGAACTGAACGACTTCCTGCCGCCGGACCGGCGCCGGCGGGACATCACGGTCGCCTGCGCCAGGGACGCCACCGTGAAGCACATGGTCGAGGCCCTGGGCGTGCCGCACACCGAGGTGGAACTGATCCTCGTCAACGGTGAGTCCTGCGGCTTCGGACGCCGGCTGGCCGAGGGCGACCGGGTGGCGGTGTACCCGCAGTTCGAGGCCCTGGACGTGACGCCGCTGCTGCGGGTCCGCGATCGGCCGCTGCGCGAGACCCGCTTCGCCGCCGACGCCCACCTGGGCGGCCTCGCCCGCTTCCTGCGCATGGCCGGCTTCGATGCCTTCCACGCCAACCACATCGACGACGCGGCGCTGGTGGCCCTCGCCCTGCGCGAGGGCCGCATCGTCCTGACCCGGGACCGGGAGCTCCTCAAGCGGCGCGACCTGACCCACGGCTGCTATGTGCACGCCCTCAAGCCGGAAAGCCAGTTCGCGGAGATCGTGGATCGGCTGGACCTTTCCCGCACGGCCCGCCCCTTCAGCCGCTGCCTGGCCTGCAACCAGCCGCTGCGCAACGCGGAAAAGATCCAGGTGCTCGACCGGCTGCCGCCCCGCGTCGCCGAACGCCAGGAGCGCTTCTCGGTCTGCGACGGTTGCGGCGGCGTGTTCTGGGAGGGCAGCCACTGGCGGCGCATGCGGGCCCTGCTGGACCGGGTGCTGGCGAAGGCGGGTCGGCCGGCGTAGGATGCCATTGCAAGGGGCGGGCCATGCCGCCCCGCCCGAAGGAGAGGACCATGGAAATCCGTTCCGTCGCCACCAGCGCCAATCCCGTCACCCAGCGCTCCCCGACCCCCGACACGGCCCAGGCCGACGCCACCCGCAGTGCCGAGCAGGCCAAGAAGGATCAGGAAGCCAAGGCCGCCGCCGAGGCGAAGCAGCAGCAGGAGGAGCAGCGGCCGCCGGTGGTGAACGCCCAGGGCCAGACCATCGGTCGGGTCATCAACACCACCGCCTGAGGTCTTCCGGTCAGAACAGGATCACCTGCCGGACCGCCGTGCCCTCGGCCAGGCGGTCGAAGCCCTCGTTGATTTCGTCCAGTTTCAGGCGGTGGGTGATCAGCCGGTCCACCGGCAGGCGCCCGGCCTTGTAGAGCTCGATGAAGCGCGGGATGTCCCGGGCCGGCACGGCGGAGCCCAGGTAGCTGCCCTTGAGGGTGCGCTCCTCGGCCACCAGGTTCACGGCCTGGAGGTTGAAGGTGTGGGCGGGGTTCGGCAGGCTGCAGGTCACCGTGGTGCCGCCGCGGCGGGTGATGCGGTAGGCCAGTTCAAGCGCCTGCACGGAGCTGGCCGCCTCGATGGCCACCTCGACCCCTCCCGGCACCTCGGTCCTGATGCGCTGGATGACGTCCGGGTCGTCGGCACGGCAGGCGCGGGTCGCCCCCAGGGCCAGGGCCATGTCCAGCTTGTCCTGCAGGGTGTCGATGGCCACCACTTCCCGGGCGCCGGCAGCCAGGGCGCCGAGCACCGCCGAGAGGCCCACGCCGCCCAGGCCGATCACGGCCACCGTGCCGCCCAGGCGAACCTGGGCGGAATTCATCGCCGCGCCGGCGCCGGTGAGCACGGCGCAGCCGAAGACGGCCGCCACGGCCGGGTCCAGGTCCGGTCGCACCTTGACCAGGCTGCCGCGGGCGACCACCGCATATTCGGCGAAGCAGGAGACGCCCACCTGATGGTTCAGCAGGCTGCCGTCGGGCCGGTGCAGCCGCCGATGGCCGCCTACCAGCGTGCCGGCGCCGTTGGCCGCCGCGCCCGGCTCGCAGAGGGCCGGCCGGCCTTCCATGCAGGGAATGCAATGGCCGCAGGAGGGGACGAAGACCAGCGCCACGGAATCCCCGCGCGCCAGGTCCGTGACCCCCGGGCCGCATTCTTCGACGATGCCCGCCGCCTCGTGGCCCAGGGCCATGGGCATCTGCCGCGGCCGGTCGCCGTTCACGATGGACAGGTCCGAGTGGCAGAGCCCCGCGCCGGTGATCTTCACCAGCACCTCGCCGGGCCCGGGGGAATCGAGTTCCACCGTCTCCACCGAGATGGGCCGGGTGGTGGTGTAGGGGCGGGGAATCTCCATGCGGTCGAGGACCGCGGCGCGCATCTTCATGTCATGCCTCCTGATTCGCCAGTGGTGCCAGTTCGTCCAGCAGCAGGCGGGTGATTGCCGGCGAGAAGGCCATCGACAGGTGGCCGATGCCGGCGCAGACCATGATGCGGGCCCCGGGCAGCAGGGGGCTGTCCTGGGGCATCACGTAGTTGTCCTGCGGGCTGTAGGCGGAGGTCGTCGCGGCCGGCAGGGGCACGGCTCCGGGCCGGTTGAGCGCCTCCAGCCAGGGGTTGCCCGGCTCCATCTGCCGGGCATTGGGGCCGATGCCGAGCTTCGCCAGCCAGCTCCCGCGGTGCGGGGAACCCAGGGTCACCAGCTTGGCCACCTTGGCCACGCCTTGGGCGCGCAGGTAGGTGCGCGAGGCGAGGCCGCCCATGCTGTGGCCGACGAGCACCAGCTGCGGCGCGCCGGTGGCGGCCAGCACCTCGTCCACCCGGCGGGCCACCTGCGGCGCATAGTCGTCGATGGAGGCGAAGACCGGCTCCAGGCTCAGGGTGGCGACCGTCCAGCCGGCCTGCTCCAGGCGCGCCCGCTGCCAGTACCAGAAGCCCCGGTTGCACTCGTAGCCGTGGATCAGCAGCACCGGCGGCCGAGGTCCGGGAGCCAGCCTGTCCTCGCCCATGAAGAAGCGCTCGAAGGGCAGGATCACGCCGAACACGACCACGAAGGCCGCCCATTCCTCCAGGACCATCGGGATGGCAGCACCCAGGCCCACGGCGTGGCCGGCGGGCGCCGGTGATCGGTGAGCCCAGGCGAAGCCATAGGTCGCCAGGATGATGAAGGCCCGGAAGCCGAGCATCAGGCCGAGCACGGCGGCGGCCTCGGCGCCCGGGCCCTCGCCCTTCACCAGCCAGAAATGGGCCAGGAGCCACCAGAACGCGACTTCGGTGACCAGGATGCGGCGGAGCAGGCGGGCCATCATGGCGGCGTCCCTTCCCGGCCTAGACGGCCATGCAGAGATACTTGATCTCCAGGTATTCCTCGATGCCGTACTTGGATCCCTCGCGGCCCAGGCCGGATTGCTTGACGCCGCCGAAGGGCCCGACCTCGTTGGCGATGATGCCGACGTTGATGCCGACCATGCCGTAGTCGAGGGCCTCGGCGACGCGCCAGACCCGGGTCATGTCCTTGGCATAGAAGTAGCTGGCCAGCCCGAATTCCGTGGCATTGGCCAGCGCCACCGCCTCCGCCTCGTCGCGGAACCTGAACAGGGGTGCCACCGGCCCGAAGGTCTCCTCCCGGGCGCAGCGCATGTCCGGGGTCACGTCGGCCAGCACCGTGGGTTCGTAGAAGGTGCCGCCGCGCGCGTGGCGGCGGCCGCCGGTCAGCACCCGGGCGCCGCGGCCCACCGCGTCGGCCACGTGCTCCTCCACCTTGCGCAAGGCGGCGGCGTCGATCAGCGGCCCCTGCATCACGCCGGCCTCGGTGCCGGCGCCCACGCGCATGGCCTTCACCCTCTCGGACAGCTTCGCCGCGAAGGCCTCATAGACGCCGTCCTGGACCAGCAGGCGGTTGGCGCAGACGCAGGTCTGGCCGGTGTTGCGGTACTTGGAGGCCATGGCACCCTCGACGGCCGCATCCACGTCGGCGTCGTCGAAGACGATGAAGGGGGCGTTGCCGCCGAGTTCCAGGGAGACCTTCTTGATGGTGGGTGCGCACTGGGCCATCAGCAGCCGCCCCACTTCGGTGGAGCCGGTGAAGGAGAGCTTGCGCACCCGCGGGTTGCCGGTGAGTTCCGCGCCTATCCCCGGCGCCGCCTCGGCGGAGCCGGTGACGATGTTGAACACGCCGGCCGGAAAGCCCGCCCGCTCGGCCAGGACCGTCAGGGCCAGGGCGGTGAGCGGCGTCTGCTCCGCCGGCTTCACGATCACCGGGCAGCCGGCGGCGAGCGCCGGGGCCACCTTGCGGGTGATCATCGCGGCCGGGAAGTTCCAGGGCGTGATCGCCGCGGCCACCCCGATGGGCTGCTTCAGCACCACGAGGCGCCGGTCCGGCGTCGGCGCGGGGATGACATCGCCATAGACGCGCTTCGCCTCCTCGGCGAACCACTCCACGAAGCTGGCCGCATAGAGCACCTCGCCCCGGGCCTCGGCCAGGGGCTTGCCCTGTTCCGTGGTCATCAGCAGGGCCAGGTCGTCCACGTTCGCGACGATCAGGTCGAACCAGCGGCGCAGCACCGCGGCCCGCTCCTTGCCGGACTTCGCGCGCCAGGGGCCCCAGGCCCGGTCCGCCGCCTCGATGGCGCGGCGGGTCTCCGCCGCCGCCATGTCGGGCACCCGCGCGATGGCTTCGCCGGTCGCCGGGTTCGTGACGACCACCTCGCCGCCGCCATCGGCGGCCACCCAGGTGCCGTCGATGTAGGCCGCGGCCCGCAGCAGTTGGGGATCGTTCAATTGCATGGATTTTTCTCCGGTGTTTCGGCGCAAGGCGGCCAGTCTACCGGATCACAATCGAACGATGCCCCGCGCCCGTCCTGCGAAACCGCTCGCCGTCCTGGCCGCCTCCTCCACGCTGGTGGTGGCCGGTTGCGGCATGCTTCCCTCGCTGACCCAGTCGCCGGCGCCGGTGGCCGGCGACGCCCGGCCGCCCCAGGCGCCCGCGTCGGCGCCCGCTCCGTCCGCCGTCCCCGAGAAGGCCCACGAGGTGGTGCTCTACGCCCTCGGCCTCATGGAGACCGGCTACCGCTTCGGCGGGAAGAATCCGGAGGCCGGACTGGACTGCAGCGGCATGGTGAGCTACGTCTATGAGAAGGCCGCCGGTCTTCGCCTGGCGGGATCGGCCGCCGAGATCGCCCGCAAGGGCCAGCCCGTGGCGGCCGAACGACTGCGCCCCGGCGACCTCGTCTTCTTCAATACCCGCAACCGGCCGCGCTCCCACGTGGGCATCTACATCGGCGACGGCCGCTTCGTGCATGCCCCGAACAGCAACGGCCGGGTGCGCACCGAGAGCCTGACCAGCGGCTGGTTCGCCGCCCGGTTCGAGGAAGGCCGCACCTACTTCGACTGACCGGGGCGACGCCTTCGGGACGAAGCTGCAGATGGGACCCGGTCGGCCCGAGCGGCGGCGCCGTCAATGCAACATCCGGAACTGCAGCAGGTAGATTCCCGCGCCGGCGAAATACCCGATCAGCGCCAGGCCGCTGACCTTCCTTACGTACCAGAAGAAGTGGATCTTCTCGAGGCCCATGGCGGCGACCCCGGCCGCGGACCCGATGACGAGGATCGACCCTCCGGTGCCGGCGCAATAGGCCAGGAATTCCCAGAGGAAATGGTCCGGAGGGAACTGCTCCAGGCTGTACATGCCCATGGCCGCCGCGACCAGCGGCACGTTGTCCACGACGGCGCTGACCAGGCCGATGGCCAGGACGATCACGTCCTGGCGACCGATGGCCCGGTCCAGCCAGCCGGCGAGGGCGGCCAGGATGCGGGTGTGTTCCAGCGTGGCGACCGCCAGCAGGATGCCGATGAAGAAGACGATGGAACTCATGTCGATGCGGCTCAGGGCATGCACCAGCGTCAGGTGATGGCGGTCCTCGTCCGGCTTGTGGCGGTGGACCAGGTCGCCGACCAGCCAGAGGATGCCGAGGCCGAAGAGGATGCCCATGAAGGGCGGCAGGTGGGTGATCGTCTTGAAGGCCGGCACCGCCACGAGGATGCCGAGGCCGAGGAAGAACATCAGGTTCCGCTCGAAGACGGTGGTGCAGCCGTTGCGCCCCTCGGCCACACCGGCCGGCGCCACGACCGGTTTCCCGCGCAACAGCCACGCCGTCACCGCCAGGGGCACGACCAGGCTCGCGACTGCCGGCAGGAATACCGACTTCATGATCGCCAGGGTGGTGATCTGGCCGCCGATCCAGAGCATGGTGGTCGTCACGTCGCCGATCGGCGACCAGGCGCCGCCGGAATTGGCGGCAATGACGATGATGCCGGCGAAGAACAGGCGGTCCTCGTGGCGCGCCAGGAGCTTGCGCATCAGGGAGATCATGACGATGGTGGTGGTCAGGTTGTCCAGGATCGCGCTGAGGAAGAAGGTCACGCAGCCCACCAGCCACATCAGGGAGGACAGCCGGGCGGTGCGGATGCGGCGCGTGATCACCTCGAAGCCGTCGTGCGCATCGACCACCTCGACGATGGTCATGGCGCCCATCAGGAAGAAGACGATCTGGGCCGTCGCCATGACCGACTCGCCAAGCTGGTGCCCGATCGCGTGGGAATCCGCGGCGGCGAGCGCGTAGAGGGTCCACAGCAACCCCGCGCCGACCAGGGCCGAGGCCGATTTGTTGATCCGCAGGGGGTGTTCCAGCGCGATGGCGGCGTAGGTGACGACGAAGACGGCGACGAGGGCGGTGAGCATGGAGGCGGCTCCGGGCAGTGGCGGCGGAATCCGGCGGTGGCCGGGACGACGGCTGGCAGGGACTGTCCGGGGGGCGCCTGAGGCGCCGAGGCGGGGCGGAGCGCGCGGGGAAGGCGGGGCGACGGCGACGGGGATGCGGATCGGGCCATGGGGGTCTCCCGTGCGGCGGCCCGACCTGCACGATGCCTGTCCGACGCCCCGCGACGGGACTCCGGACACCCCTTTCGCCGCGACTATACCCGAGCCCGGCGCCGCAGTCCCGCCATGCTGTGGGACCGCGGATCGGCGGCGACTGAGTCGTCGCCCGCGCGGCCAGCGCGGTCGTCGACACTTTCTGCCCGGGGAGCGGCCGGGTGGACGGGCTCCCCGCCACCGCGCGGCTACCGTTCCTCCTCTCCGATGCCGAGGCTGGCCCGCACCAACTGGGGAATAGTGGAGGCATCGAGCTTGGACATCATGCGGGCCTTGTGCACTTCGACGGTGCGAACACTGATCCCCAACAGCTCGGCGATCTCCCTGTTGTGGCGCCCCGCGACCACCAGGGTCATCACCTCGTGCTCGCGCGGGGTCAACGACGATCGCCGCCGCGCGAACTCGTCTCGGTGGCGTTGTGCCTCGTGTCCGGATCGCTGGCGTTGCAGGGCCTCTTCGATCGCCTGAACGAGGCGTGCCTCATCCAACGGTTTTTCGAGGAAATCGACCGCCGCGGCGCGGAAAGCCTCCCGTGCCGCGGCGACATTTCCGTGTCCCGTCATGACGATCACCGGCAGCGCACATCCCCGTGCCTTCAGTTCGCGCTGGAGGGCCAGGCCGTCCATTCCCGGCATGCGAATGTCGATCAACGCACAACCGCGCCATTCCGGCCGAAGCGCGCCGAGGAAACCGGCGGCATCTGCAAACATCGTGGTGCCGTATCCGCGCAATCCGAGCAGCAACGCGAGTGAATCGCGGACCGAGGCGTCGTCGTCGATGATGAACACAGTGTTATCCATGCGCTGGCCGACCCCCAGGTTCTATCGGCAAAATCAACCGGAAATTACCGCTGGCGCATGCCTCGGCGCGGAGACTGCCGCCATGGGCCTCCGCGATGGCACGGCTGACCGCCAAGCCCAGTCCCAGACCGCCCGGTTTGGTCGAGGCGAAAGGTTCGAACAGCCGCTCCACCAACGAAGCATCGACCCCCGGCCCGTTATCGGTCACCCGGACGGCGACCGTGTTTCCCGCCTCTATACTGCTCGCCAGCCTCACCCGCCCCGGTCGTCCGCTGTCCCCGGCGGCCGCTTCAAACGCGTTCGCCAGCAGGTTGCGCAGCACGACCTCGATCTGCAGCCGGTCGACGGTCACCGCCACCGACGGTATCGATCCAACTTCCAGCACGACACCGGTACCGTGGGCCTTCTCGCGGAATGGCGCGGCCGCGGCCTCCACAATCTCACCCAAAGGGACCGTTTCCAGGATGGTGGCTCCGCTCCGGAAGAATTCCCGCAGCCTGCGGACCACGTCGGCTGCCCGTCCGGCCTCGCCAATCATGCGACGGATCACGTCCCGGAGCTGGGCTTCACCAGCGCCGCGTTCCAATAGCCGCTGGCAGGCTGCGCCATAGGCCGACAGCGCGGTCAGCGGCTGGTTGAGTTCGTGGGCCAGGGCCCCGGTCATTTCTGCCGCCGCCGCCAGCCGCAGCGACTGACGAAGGTCCGCTGCAGCACGCCGCTGCTCATCCACCGCCACGCCGATGAGAAATCCGACCAGCGCCAGGAGCAGCGCCCGAATCTGCAGTTCGAGCAGCGATATTTCGGTCGGCTGATGGAGCAGCCCGGCGAGAATCATGCTCAATTGCAGAACGGTCACGCAGAATATGGCGCCGACGAGCCCCTGGCGCGACGCTGCCCAGACCACCGGCAGGAAGAGCACGTAGAAGTATCGGAAATGAACCGATGCCCCGGGGACGAAGGCGATCCAGACCGTCAGCGCGGTGAGTCCGAGGTAGCCCGCGGTCTCCCACCGCAGGACGGTGGCGCGGAAGAACGCCCTGCGTCCTTTGTCCTGAAGCCACCAGAACAGAGGCAACGCGACAATTATGCCGACGCAGTCCCCTACCCAGAACCGGACCAGCGCATCGAACCACGTCGTATCCGCCAGCAGGCCACTGGCCCACAGTGCCGAGACGAAGACCAGGCCGTTGCCGAGCGTACCGGCGACCACGATTGTCGACCATGACAGCAGTGTGCGCCGCTCCGTGAAAAGACCGCCGTCCCGCTGCGACCACCGCAAAAACAATGCGATCGCGCCATATCCGGCGGTGAGCACCATCCCCAGCAGCAGCGTCGTCGCCAAGTCTCCCGGCATGCGGCGCACAATCAGGTCGCTCGCGACGATCGCAACGAACAACAGGGGGACGGCGCGACGTCCGCGACGGATTAGCAACAGGAGCCCGAGTGCCGGAGCCGGATTCCACGGCGTCAGGTTCAGATTCTGAAGAGGCCTGATGTAGCTGATCCAGTCCAGCATCACGTAAGTGGACACGAAGACCAGGAGGCAGGCGGCACGTCTCGAATACTCGTGCAACCGGAAGTCCATGACCCTTCCTCATCGATGGTCTGGCCATTCTCGCGCAAATTCCCCGCAAGCTGCGCCCGGCAATCACATAAGGGATTCCCGTAGCGCAACCCGGGAACCTTTGCACGGCGGGCCGTCGCAGGCGTAGCGGTTATAAGCGTCCCGCTTACGGCCGCGCCCGTATAGGCAACGTCCGTACTTGCGCATACGCTTAAGGCTCCTTAAGCCACGGCCCGCGCCCTACCGACAGGCCGGGAGTGTCCCGAAAAGAATCCGAGGATAGCTGTGCGGGGCACGCCGAACCATTCCATCGCCGCGGCCCCGCAACCCAGCCGTTCCGTGCGGAGGTGATCGTGGGTCGCGACCCGGCGACGGCATGCAGACCCGATATGCCCTCTTCCGGTTTCCTGGCGGAGGAGACGTTGGGGCGGATCCAGGGACACCTGTTTCCGCCCATTTTTTTTCCCGCCGTGACGGGTTGGAGAGTGCATTGCGGCTTTCCCTGCGGTTCGTCCTGCCCCTGATGCTCGTGCTTTGGGGTTTTGCCTACGTGGTGACGCCCCTCGTCGACCGACTGACCTTGCGTTGGTTCATGCGCGACCTGGACATCCGGTCCGCGCTGATTGCCAACACGATCAGCGAGCCGCTCTTCGACCAACTCGCGGCGGGCCGCAAGGTCAAGATCGGCGAGTTCTTTGCGCGCATAACCCAGGATGAACGCCTTTACGCCCTCGGTTTCTGCCCGACGACGGACGCGATGCCCTTGGCCAGCAAGTCGCTTCCGAAGGAGCTTCGGTGCGACACCCTGGACCGCTGGCCGCACGGCGGCGACAACCAGCTGCCGAGCGAGCGCGGCCCGCTGCACGTATCCGTCCAACCGTTGGCGAACGAGACCTACCCATCGGGGCGCCTGGTGCTGGTGCACGACCTCGGGTATATCGCCCGCCGCAGCGAAGAAACGAAGCGTTACGTCGTCTATTTCTTCCTCGGACTCGCCGCAATCGTCTCGTTGATGACCGTGGTCATCGCCCAGTTGTCGTGGCGCGGATGGGTTGCCGGGATCCGATCCCTCCTGCGCGGGGAGGGCCTGCTGCGCGATCCCGGGGCCGTAGGAAAGTTCAGCGTCCCGGAGTTCCGTCCCATCGCCCGGGACCTGCAACGGCTGGTACAGGATCTCGAATCCGAGTATCGCGCCCGCGACGAGTCGCAGGTCACCTGGACACCGGAGACTCTGCGCGCAATCCTGCACGGGGAACTGCGCGGAAACGACGTCATCGTCGTATCGAACCGGGAACCGTACATCCATCAGCGACGCGGCGACCGGATCGAAGTGCAAAGGCCGGCGAGCGGCCTGGTCACCGCGCTCGAACCGATCATGCGCGCCTGCTCGGGTACATGGATCGCACACGGCAGCGGGAGTGCCGACCGCGCGACAGTCGACAACCACGACCGGGTGGCCGTCCCGCCGGAGAAGCCGACCTACAAGATCCGGCGGGTCTGGCTCAACCAGGCCGAGGAAGCAGGTTATTACTACGGTTTTGCAAACGAAGGAATGTGGCCGCTGTGCCACATCGCCCACGTGCGACCGATCTTTCGCTCGTCGGACTGGGGCCACTACGTCGCGGTCAACCGAAAATTCGCGGATGCCATCGTTGCCGAGGCGCCCTCCGAGAATCCGATAATCCTGGTGCAGGACTACCACTTCGCACTATTGCCGCGCATGGTGCGCGAGCGATTGCCCGAGGCGACGGTGATCACGTTCTGGCACATCCCTTGGCCGAACCCGGAATCCTTCGCGATCTGCCCTTGGCGGGAGGATATCCTGGCCGGAATGCTCGGCAGCAGCATCCTCGGCTTCCATACGCAGTTTCATTGTAACAACTTCGTCGACACGGTCGATCGCTTCTTGGAAGCGCGGGTCGACAGAGAAACCTTCACCGTGTCCCTGGGCCGCCGGGAGACTGCCGTGCGCCGCTATCCGATATCGATTTCCTGGCCGCCGGACCCGGCAATCGTCGAGAAGCCGATCGACGAATGCGTTGCCGAGCGGCGGGCCGCCAACCGGCTACCGCGCGGCCACCGGATCTGCATCGGCGTCGACCGCCTCGATTACACCAAGGGGATCCTCGAGCGTTTTCGCGCCGTCGAGCGCCTCCTGGAACTCAACCCCGAGTGGATTGGAAACTTCAGCCTGATACAGATCGCGGCGCCGACCCGGTCGGGCATCGAGGAATACCAGAGCCACGAATCGCAGGTGCGCAGTCTCGCCACGCGAATCAACGAACGTTTCGGCCGCGCGGGGCCGACGCCGATCGTGCTGAAGGTGGAACACCACGAACCGCGAGAAGTCTACGAGTACTACCGCGCGGCCGATTGCTGCTTCGTCAGCAGTCTCCACGACGGCATGAATCTGGTGGCCAAGGAGTTCGTGGCGGCGCGCGACGACGAACGGGGTGTGCTGATTCTCTCCCAGTTCACAGGAGCCGCCCGCGAACTGCCCGAGGCACTGATCGTCAACCCATACGACATCGACCAGTGCGCGGCCGCGCTCCATCTCTCCCTGATCATGCCGGCACAGGAACAGCGCGACCGGATGCGACTGATGCGTCGTCTGGTCAGGGAATTCAATGTTTACCGATGGGCTGGAAGGATGCTGCTCGACGCCGCCGCTATGCGGCGGCGCGGCCCCCTTGCGAACACGGTCGCCTAGCCTGCTGCCAGGAACCTGAAGGCACGAAACGGACGATGCGCCCGCACCTGCTCCAATATGACCGGCTGCCGCGGGGGCCGTTCCGGATCGCCGTCCTGCTGGCCTGTCTCGCCACCATTGCCGTTCTCGGCCTAGTCCGGGTCGCGACCGAGGCACAGTTTGCCTTCGCCTCGCTCATGCTGGTTCCCGTCCTGTTGTCCGCGTGGTATGTCGGACCCTCCGCCGGCTGGGGGGCCGCCGGTTTCGCGACCGGGCTGTGGGCTGCGGCGGACTATGGAGCGTTCGAACCGAAAAGCCTGGCCTGGGTGCCGTTCGGCAACGCGGCCATCCGCTTCCTCAACTACGGTCTCGTCATCGAAATGGCGCGGCGCTTGCAACACCGGCTGGTTCGGGAATCGACGGAAGCGACGGTGGATATTTTGACCGGCCTCCCCAATCGGCGCGGCTTCTTCGAGGCGGCGGAGCGGGAGATCGAGTACGCAAGGCGCCTGAGATGGCCGGTCGCTCTCGTCTATATCGACCTGGACCGATTCAAGGTCCTCAACGACACCCGCGGGCACGAGGCCGGCGATGCCGCCTTGCGGAGTGTCGGCATGACGCTGAAACGCGCCCTCCGATCGACGGACGTGGCCGGGCGGCTCGGCGGCGACGAATTTGCCGTCGTGTTCCTGCAGACCTCGCCCGCGGGCGCGGGCCATCTCGCCGCCAAGTTGCGTCGCGAACTGGTTCGCGCGCTGCGGGATTTTGCGCCGGTCGGCGCAAGCATCGGCTTGGCCTGTTTCGACGGTCCCTTGAAACCCTTCGAGGATATGCTGCGCGACTCGGACCGGGCAATGTACAGAGTGAAACATGAAGGCAAACACCGTGGCCCTGCGCCCGCGTGAGGCCCGTAAACGATCCGCCGGGCGGCCCGCGGCCCCGCCGCGACCGCGGTTGGACTGGGCGTATTTCATCGACCTCGACGGTACGCTGCTGGAAATTGCCGAAGTGCCCTCCGCCGTCAACATCGACGCTTCGCTGACCGACCTGATCGCGCGGTTGCACGGTGCGTGTGGCGGAGCGGTCGCGCTGATCAGCGGCAGGGCATTGTCGGACCTCGATGGGCTGCTCAGGCTGCCCCGTGTGCCAATGGCCGGCCAGCATGGGCTGGAACGCCGCGATGGCGCCGGGCGGTTGTGGATTCATGCCGCGTCCCCGGCGGTCAAGTACGAGGCCAAGGCGATCCTCGCGCCGGCATTGGCGCGCCATGCCGGATTGCTGCTCGAGGACAAGGGCTTGACCCTCGCATTGCATTACCGGCTGGCGCCCCACCTCGCGGGCTACGCCCGTCGCACCCTGGAACGCCTGGCGATCGAGTGCGGAGAACGCGTGATGGTCCAGACAGGCAAGTGCGTGGCGGAATTGAAGCCGGCTGGCGTTGACAAGGGGACGGCGATCGCTGACTACATGGCGGAACCCCCCTATCGCGGACGCCGCCCGGTATTCGTCGGGGACGACGTGACCGATGAAAGGGGTTTCGTGGCGATCAACGACCTGGGCGGCATCTCGATCAAAGTGGGCAATGGCGACAGTTGTGCCCGGTACCGCCTCGCCGACGTCGGGAAGGTCAGGGCCTGGCTGGAACAGGCGGTACAGGAGGACCGGCGGTGACGAATCTCGACCTCGCGCTGATCGGCAACGGCACCGTGGGGGCCCTCCTGGACGAGCGGGCCTCCATCGTCTGGGCCTGTTTCCCGCGTTTTGACGGCGATCCCCTGTTCTGCGCCCTGCTCGGCGGGAGCGACGATCGTCATGAATTCGCCGTCGAACTCGCGGACTGTGTCCGCGCGGAGCAGCAATACCTGGAGAACACGGCGATCCTGGTGACGAGGCTGTTCGACCGGAGCGGGAACGCCATGGAAGTCTGCGATTTTGCACCCAGGTTCAGGCAATACGGACGCATTTTCCGGCCCACGATGCTGGTCCGCCGCATTTCCCGACTGCAGGGCAGTCCGCGCATCACGCTGCGGTTGCGCCCTGCATGCGCCAACGGGGCATCCATTCCGGAGGTGACCTGCGGCAGCAACCACATCCGATTCGTGGCCCCGGGCATTACCGTACGCCTGACAACCGACGCCTCATTGACGGCAATCCTGCAGCAGACGCCGTTTTTCCTCGAACGCACCGTGACCTTGTTGCTGGGCGCCGACGAAACGGTCACGGACGCACCGGCGGAGGTGGGCCACCATTTCCTGGAAGAGACGGCGGGATATTGGCGCGAATGGGTGCGCTTCCTCGCCATTCCTTTCGAGTGGCAGGACGCGGTCATCCGCGCCGCGATCACCCTCCAGATGAACACCTTCGACGACACCGGGGCGATCATCGCGGCGATGACTACGTCGATTCCAGAGGCGGCGCACAGCGGGCGAAACTGGGACTACCGCTATTGCTGGCTGCGCGACGCCTATTTCGTGGTCAACGCGCTCAATCGCCTCGGTACCACCCAGACGATGGAGGGTTATCTCACCTACATCATCAATGTGGCCGCCAACTCCCCGGGGGGGGCGCTGCAACCGGTCTACGGCATCGACGGACGTCCCGAACTGGTGGAGCAGGTCGTCGCGTCCTTGCCCGGCTATCGGGGCATGGGCCCCGTGCGGATCGGCAATCAGGCCTACCGCCAGGTACAGCATGACGTTTACGGGTCGGCGATCCTTGCTGCTACCCATGTGTTCTTCGATCAGCGCCTGACCAGACGAGGCGACAGGACCCTTTTTCATCGCCTGGAGTCCTTGGGCGAGCAGGCGATACGCTGTTACGACCAGCCGGATGCCGGCCTGTGGGAACTGCGCGGGAGTGCCCGGGTGCATACGTTTTCGGCGGTCATGTGCTGGGCAGCGTGCGACCGTCTTGGCCGGATCGCCGCCCGCCTCGGTTTGGCGGGCAAAGCGGATTATTGGTCCGGCCACGCTAAAAGTCTGCGCAATGTCATCGAGCAACGTGCCTGGGATCGTCGTCGCGGTACCTTCGTCTCGACCTTCGAGGGCAAGGCCATGGATGCGAGCCTGCTGCTCCTGGCGGAAGTAGGCTTTCTTGCAGCCGACGATCCACGGTTCGCGGCCACCGTCGTGGCGATAGAGAAGGACTTGCGGCGTGGCGATTACGTTTTCCGCTATGTCGAGGAGGACGATTTCGGTGAGCCGCAGAATGCCTTCGTGGTCTGCAGTTTCTGGTATGTCAACGCGCTTGCGGCCTTGGGGCGGCGCGACGAGGCGCGTACCCTGTTCGAGCGGCTCCTCATGTTGCGCAATCGGCACGGACTGTTGGCCGAACACGTCGATCCGGCCAGCGGCGAACAATGGGGAAACTTTCCCCAGACCTACAGCATGGTGGGCATGATAAACGCCGCCATACGCCTGTCGATCAGGTGGGACCAGGCCTTCTGATCCGGGTCGCGGCTAAGGGGTTCCCGTAGTCGTTGTACGGATTACAGAACCGAGCTCACCGACTAGGCTACGCAGGTTTTCTCGGGAGCCGGGCGATCTGCGGGTTGCCCGCGGATCTTGACATGCGATTCCAATGGGTTGTTCCGATCATCGTCCTCGCTGCGGGCGCCCAGGCCGCCGCGTGCGACGCGCAGGTAAGTGAAGTACGCACCGATCACGGTTCCGTGTCCTGGGAACTGCCGATCGGGGAAGAGGTGAGGCCCCCGGTGGACGGATGTGCGCTTGAGGCCCTCGCCGATCGTGTTGCGCAGTTTGCGGCGGGGGGGGGTGACTTGGTGGTTTCGATTACGGGGCATTTCAGGAGGACAGGCAGTCCGTCCCTGGCCCTCGCGCGCGTTTCACTGGTGGCCGGTGATCTGCAAACGAAGGTACTGCGGCGCATTGGACGGCTGCGCCTGCCGATCGAGGCTCGACTGCTGGGCGATCAGGAGTCCAGTGCCGGCCCGGGGCTCCTGGGGAGGGTCGTGTTGCGGGCCCACAGACGCAATGATTCCTGACGTCCCCGGGCCTGGACGCCGCACGCGGAGAAAGAAGCAACGACGACGGCAAGACGTCGAGGGCGTTCCTCACGCCTGCGTAATCGTCCGGCGGACGGCACGCGTCTGCGGCGTCACCGATTCCTTGAAAAGATTCCCGGAGGAGTCGTGTTCCTGGACGTAGTGGCCTCGTTGTTCGCGCTCATTCTCGGGCTCGCGGGTGTCATTCGCGCCTGGCAGATGCGCTACAAGGGGAGGGTCGACCTGATCTCCGACTGGGACAACCGGCCGCTTCCCGACGCGGCGGCACACGCGGCCGATTTTGCTCGCGTCTACGGCTGGATCGGAACCGTGCTCCTCGGGATGCCGGTGGTCCTGTGGGTTGGATTGCCCATCCTCGCCTGGACGGCGATCCTCGGTGTCATCGTCTGGTACTGGTTTGCCGCGATCGACGCGATTGCGGACAGGGCGCGGTCGCTCCGGCGATGAGCCAACGTCCGGGGGCGATGGTGAACGGGCTTGCGGCGGGCCGCGCGCGTCGTCGCAACGCCGGGCGCACATGTGCCTTTGCGTTTGGCGGAGACTGATCCATGCATGCAGGTATCGCCGCCTGGGTGTCGGAACTGACGCGTCGCAACCTGCTGGTTACCGTCATGGTCGTCCTCGTCGTCTCGATTTCGAGCGTTTGGTCGTTCGTCAACGTGCAGGAGGAAGTCCGCAACGCGCGCTCCGTTCTCCTCAACAGCGTGCTCAACGCCCAGGTGGAGGCCCTGGCCATCTGGGTAGGCGAGAACAAGTTCGGAACCGCCCAACTGGCGGCGGAGCCAACCGTCGTCACGCTCACGACACGATTGATACGTAACCGCCGGTCTGGAGATGTCCGCGAGCCGGGGCCGGGCGGAGACGTCGAGGCCTTCCGGAGGCAAATGCTGCCGGTTTCCGGAAATCTCGGCCTGGCGGCTGCCAGCATCGTGGCCACGGATGGAACCCTGGTGGCGTCTCTGGCGCCGGAATACGTCGGCTCCAAACTGGCACCGGCATTCGTCTCCCGCCTCAAGGACGCGATCGACGAGGGAACGGTTTTCATCGGCCCCACGCGGGAGGCCGACCGATTGCCGGCCGTAGCCGCGGAAAAAGGCGGCGTTTCATTGGTATGGACCGCCGCACCGATAGTGTCGGGCGAGAACGGCGTATTGGCGGTTCTGTGCCTGGGTCGTCGCGTGACCGGGCAGATCGCGCGAATCGTCGGGTCGGCACGTCCAGGAACCACCGGCGAGACATTTGCATTCGACCGAAACGGCGGTCTGCTGACGGGGAGCCGCCACGAGTTACACCTGCGCGAAATCGGTGTCCCCGGCGTGGACCCGGCGACCCCGCCGGGGGCTCCCCCTGCGACGCCGACCGAGTCCGATCCGGCGGGTCCCGTCCGCATTGCTCTGACTGCGCTGGTGGCTGACGCAGTCGCGTGGACGAACTCCGCCCGGGCAGGAACCCAGGGCACGATATTGAAGCCTTACCGCAACCACGCGGGTACGCCGGTCATCGGGGCCTGGCGCTGGTTGCCCGCCCTCGGGCTCGGAATCGCCGTCGAGATGGCGGAGACCGAAGCCTACGCGCCGATCGCCTTCGTTGCCGCCGATCTGGGTGTGCTGCTGTTGGCCCTCGCCGTGGCGGTGTTCCTGGGCCCTTTGGTTCCGCCGCTGCTTTGGAAACGCTTCTCGGCATTGAAGGAAGGGGACCGCGTCGAGAAGTACCGACTTTCTCGGAGGATCGGCGAAGGCGGCCAGGCCGACGTCTACGAGGCGCTGGATCGGGAACTGGGAAGGATGGTGGCCATCAAGATCATGAAGGGCCGGTTGCGCGAGGAATGGGAGCAGCGTTTCAGGCGAGAACGCCGATTGCTCGCGGCGCTTGACCACCCCGGGGTCGTCTCCGTCCTGGATTCTGGCTCCTGCGACGACGGGCGGCCGTTCTACGTCATGGAACTGGTTCCGGGGCGCCCTCTGAGCGAGGTGGTTATCGACGATGGACCGTTCGAGTGCCGGCAGGCCCGCCAGGTGCTGCGCGAGATCTGCGAGTCAGTTCAGCACCTACATGAGAATGGAATCATCCACCGGGACCTGAAACCCGAGAACGTCCTTTTTCGCGCTGTTGCGCCCGGTAAAGCGCAGACCAAGCTGATCGATTTCGGATTGGCGAAGTCCGCCGTCGACGCGGAACGGACGCACCTCACCCAGGAGGTGAATCTGCTCGGGACACTGGGTTACATGGCACCCGAACGCATCAAGGATCCAGGGGACATTGACGTCCGCGGCGATGTGTATTCCATCGGCGCTATCGGTTATTTTCTCGTGACGGGGAAGGAAATCATCCCGGACCTTGGAAACCTCGACGCGCCGCCTGCTTGTGCGGGGCCAGAACTCGCACTGGTCGGCGACGATGGTCTGGCCGACGTGATATCGAAGGCCATGGCGATACACAAGCCGGATCGGTGGCGATCGTGTACCGCGATGTGCGAGGCGCTTGGCCGGGAGCCCCGGGGGGAGCCGTAAGTCCCGTCTCCCGTGGACACCGTTCCGTGGGAGCGCCCGCAGGGGCCGAAAAGCGGATCAAGCGCCATGTGGCCGCGGCCGAACCCGTGAAAACGCTGCGCCGGCGCCAGTTGTGGGCCGGCGAGGGTAGGTCGCACCGCATTGGCCGGCGCGCCATGCTCGACGCCCAAGTACCCCATGATCGCCGATACCGGGGTGGCCAACGGCGCTGGCGAAGATCGAATCCATCGTCGAACCTCATGTCATGTTCCGGGGAACGCGGACCCGCCGGAACGGGACGCCCGCGTCGCCCGGTTCCAGGTTGACGTCATGGTCCGTCGGCCGATTCGGCCCGCTGCTGCGCCGGAGTCAGGATGGGCTCGATGGCCTCGGGCCCGGCCGCGAAGGCCTCCTCCTGCCCATGCTTGATCGCGTGCCAGAAGGCGAGCGCCAGGCGTTGCGGTTCGGTGACGTGGCCGGGGTCTCCGGGACGGTCGAGGGGTTCGCCCTGGGTCGACGGCACCAGCGCGTGGTCGAGTCGCTCGTGGTCGATCCACGCCTCGATCCCGCCGACGTCCTTGCCGTCCTCGACGATCCAGCGCAGGTAGTTGGTCAGCATGTCGGTCAGGCGCTCCGTCTCCCACGGCACGCTCTTGGCGCCTTCCCGCGCGTTGATCTGCCGGGCCAGCTCGAAATGGTGCCGCCGGAAATCCACCGCCAGTCCGAAGTGCTCGCGGGCGATCTCGTTGGCCAGCGGCTCGGTCCATTGCCGGTGGAAGCGGCACATCCCCACGTTGTCGCTGATCAGCTCGTAGACCATCCGCTCCACGTTGCGCCGGCCGACCTCCTCGGGGGCCAGGATGTTGGCCCCGTAGAACACGTAGTACTTGCCCATGATCGGCATCGGGCTGCCCATCCCGGGCACGAAGTACTGGTTGGGCACCATGCATCCCCGGTCACCGTGGGAGAGGAACACCGCCCGCTCGCCGGGCCGGGTGTCCGGGCGGCGCCGGTTCAGTTCCTTCGCGGCCTCCCGGATGCCGTGCCGGAACGGCTCGGCGCGGGGATCCCCGAGCATGGCGTCGATCACCGCCATGGCATAGCGGGCGTTGATCATGCTGTCGCCGACCACGTCGAATTCGCCGGGATCGGCCGTGAAGCGCTCGAAGCGGAGCGCTTCCCTGGGCGGGAACCCGAAGTCGGCCGGATCGATCAGCCGGTCGCTGACGCACTCCATGGCCCAGGCGAGCATGCCGCCGATCTGGATCGCGTCGAACCCCATGGCATCCGCATGGTCGTTGAGCAGTTCCGCCGCCCGCTGGTCGAAGACGCCCACCTGCGGTCCGAGGGTGTGGTACGGCTCGTAGTCCTTCTTGAACTTGCCGTTCATCTTCTTGCAGGCGACCGAGCAGGGCTCGCCGCAATGCTCGAAGCTCTTCGTGGCGATCGTCTCCTCGTTGAACTGCCGGAGGTAGTGGTCCACGATGAAGTGCCGGTGCTGCCGCTGCCGCTCGGCCTTGGGGGCATAGATCGAGCGGTAGTTGAAGCTCAGGATCTTGTCGCCCATCGCGTGGTAGTTGGAACCGAAGGTGCCCCCGGTTCCCGTCTTCGGGTCGAGGCAGTACTTCGTGGTGACCGCCTTGTCGATCTTCGCCGAGCGGTCGCCGAAGTGCTCGATGAAATACGGGTCGAAGTCCTTGATCGTCGTCTTTTGGGGATCCTCCCATTGCCCCCCCATCAGCACGCCGACGATGCCGTGGGCCTGCAGGAGCCGGCTGCCCATGCCGCCGCGCCCGCACCAGTCGGCAACGGGATTGAGCGCCCCCTTCTCCACCGGATTGGAACCGATGGTGCCTTCCGGCGTCACGGCGCTGACCGGCCCCACGGCGAAGGCGCGCACCCGCTTCGGCGGATACTCGGCACCCCATCGGTCGATCATCGCCTGCTGCAGGGCATAGACGCCGAGGAGGGTCTCGCCGTCCGGCGCCTTGTACCCCGCCCATATGGACGCCGCGTCGTCGATCGGCTCGAGGCGCACCGTCGGCCCGGTGCCGTCATGGTTGAGCAGCAGGACCGAGGTGCGGGGGGCGCGCCCGGACAGGCGGACGTAATTGACGCCCACATGGCGGAAGCTGAAGGCCGCGCCGCCCATGGACGAGATGTAGAAGGTCTCCCACAGGGGGCTGTAGCCGCAGAAAACCAGCCGCCGGGCGCCGTGGATCGGTGTCGAGGCGAGCATGCCCGCGCCGAAGGTGAAGACCCCCGGGTCTTCGTTGTACGCATGCCAGCCGTAGTCCACCGGTCCGTAGATGCCCGCATCCGGCGGGATATCGGCCGCCGTCCAGGCGAAGGGGTCGAGGGCGATGCGGAGTTCTCGTTGCTGGAAGGGCTTCATGGGCAAGCGGGGGCGATCAGAATTCGTCGACGGTGGAGCGCTCGACCGGCACGAAATGGGGCAGGACGAGACTGCCGTCCCGCAGTTCGCAGGTCAGGTGGTCGGTCTGGGTGTCGGTCGCATCCAGGTTCTTGCACGCGCAGTGGGCCGAGTAGTCGTACTCGTAGGTGATCCGCACCGTCCGCTCGCCGCGTTCCGCGGCGATGACCCGGACGTCGTCCACCACGGCTCGGATGTAGGCCCAGGAGACGTCCAGGTCCAGGGCCGGCCGGATCGAGGACATATGCCCGTTGAGATAGGCGACGAGGTCCCCGCCTTCGGCGGCAGGGGGCATGGGCAGCAGCGTGATGGTCATTCGCTAGCGTGTTCGTTGCGAGGCGGAATCGGCGGCGCGCCGGGCGTCCGGAATTGTAAGCCATCCGCCCGCCGGTCCGCCCT
>JAEUNJ010000206.1 GCA_016791145.1 Rhodocyclaceae bacterium
TCCGCGTCCATGGGCTGGTTCGCCGCCGCGGCCAGCGCGGCGGCGAACTCCCGCCCGCTCTGGAAGCGTTCGTCGGGGCGCTTGGCCATGGCCTTCTTCACCAGGGCGTCGAAGGGGCGCGGCACCTGCACATTGAGGATCGATGGGGCCGGCGGTTCCTCGTTCAGCACCTTGTGCATGATCGTGGTCAGGGCCCCGGTGAAGGGCTTCTCGCCCGTGAGGAACTGGTAGAGGATCACGCCTGCGGAATAGAGGTCGGAGCGGCCGTCCACGGTCTGGCCCATGAACTGCTCGGGCGACATGTAGGAGGGGGTGCCGAGCACCGCGCCGGCCTGGGTGAGGTTGGAGGACTCGATGCGGGCGATGCCGAAATCGGCGACCTTCACCGTCCCTTCGGCGAGCAGGATGATGTTGGCCGGCTTGATGTCGCGATGCACGACGCCGTTCTTGTGCGCGTGGTCCAGGGCGGCCAGCAGTTGCTCCATGATCGCGACCACCCGGGGCAACGGGAAGCGTTCCTCGTCGTCGAAGTGATCCTTGAGCTCGCGTCCCTCGATGAATTCCATGGCGATGAAGGAGGTCCCGCCATCCTCGCCGAACTCGTAGATGGGCACGATGTTCGGGTGGGACAGGCGGCCGGCGGCCTGGGCTTCCCGGCGGAACCGGGCAAGGACTTCCTCGACTTCGGCCCGGTCGAGCTGCTCCCGCTTGACGGTCTTGATGGCCACCCGGCGTCCGATGGCCGGGTCCCAGCCCTCGTAAACGATCCCCATGGCACCGCTGCCCAGTTCGCGGCGGATTTCGTATTTGCCCAGTTTCGAAGGCGTGTTCATGGCAGTCTCCGTCGGCGCACCGCCACGGCTGCGGGCGCGGTCACTTGTTCTTCGCGTCGATCTCCCAGACCAGCTTCTGGACCAGGCGCTGGACCATGCCGTCGAGGGTCAGCCCCCCCTGCTGGCCGGAGGAAAAACCCATGACCGACGAGGACTTGGCGCCGATTTCCATCTTCTCCTCGGTGTAGCCGGTGGCCACCTGTTCCGTGGTGTTGGCGTTCAGGATCTTGTAGCGCATGCCGATGATCCAGACACCGGTGGCCTCCCCGGTCTTCACGGACCCCACGACGGTCTCCGTCGCCGCGCCGCCGCGGCCGCCGACCGCGATGCCGGCCAACGCGCCGATGGGCCGCCCATCGAAGCCCTGGGTCGCCTGCGCGACCTGCTCGGCCTTCAGGATGTCGAACTTGACGACCCACTTGGTCGTCTTCAGCTTGCCCTTCTGCAGGTACTTGCGGGCCGCCTTCGGGTCACCCATGGTGTAGGCGAGCTGGAACTCCTTGAGGAGCGGGCCCAGGTCGGCCCGTTCAAGCACGCCGAAGTTCGCCTTGCCGAGTTCCAGTTCCGCGAAGTCGGCGATGTTGTTGGGACCGAACTTCTGCGTGAAGGTGGCGTTGTTGCTCTTGATGTCGCCAGGGATCACGACCAGGCTCGGCCCCTTCCTCGCGGCGTTCTGGTATTCGATGGGCTTGTACATGGCCTTGTCGGCCATTTCGTTCGCCTTTTGCGAGGTGGTGCTCCCGGCGGTCGGGGAGGGGTTGTTGGCGACCGCCGGGTCGGCCGGTTTCGACGGGTTGGTCTCGCAGGCGGCCACGAGCACACCGGCAGCGAGGGCGGCGAACAGCCGCCTCGACAGGTTCTTCATTGTGGAGTCTCCCTGGTTGTCCTTGTGCGGAGCGGATCATCGCGGCGGACCGCCGCGATGCGTCACTTGTGCTTCGAATCGATTTCCCAGACCAGCTTCTGGACCAGGCGCTGGACCATGCCGTCCAGGGTCAGGCCACCCTGCTGGCCGGAGGAAATGCCGAGCACCGAGGAAGACTTGGCCCCCACCTCCATCTTTTCCTCCGTGTAGCCGGTGGCCACCTGCTCCGTCGTGTTGGCATCGAGGACCTTGTAGCGCATGCCGATGATCCAGACGCCCGTGGCTTCGCCCGTCTGCACCGAGCCGACCACGGTCTCCGCCGCCGCGCCGCCACGCCCGCCCCCGAAGATGCCCAGGAGCGCGCCGATGGGCCGTCCGTCGAAGCCCTCCTTGGCCTGAGCCACCTGCTCCGCCTTCAGGATGTCGAACTTGACCACCCATTTGGTGGTCTTCAGCTTGCCCTTCTGCAGGTACTTGCGGGCCTGCTGGGGATCACCCATGGTGTAGGCGAGCTGGAACTCCTGCAACAG
>JAEUNJ010000226.1 GCA_016791145.1 Rhodocyclaceae bacterium
TTCCAGGCCCTGGCGCTGCGCACCTCGCCCGAGGAGGCCGAGGCCATCGCCCTCGGCGTCTGTGCGGTGATCCTCGGCCTGATGTTCTTCATGGAAGGCGTCAAGCTCGGCCTGATGCCCTTCGCCGAGAACATCGGCTTCCTGATGCCGGGGCGCTCCGATCCCCTGACCATCCTGGCTTTCGGCGGCCTGCTCGGCGCCGCGGCCACATTCGCGGAACCGGCCATCGGCGCCCTCCAGTCGGCCGGCACGTCGGTGTCGGGAGCGCGCGCGCCGCTGCTGAAGTTCCTGCTCGGGCCCCGGGTGGATTGGCTGGTGACGGCCGTCGCGGCAAGCGTCGGCGCCGCCGTGATCCTCGGGATGCTGAGGTTCATGTACGGCTGGCGCCTGAAGCGGCTGGTGGGGCTGGTGGTGCCCGTCTGCCTGGCGCTGACGGCGTATGCGGCCTCCCGGCCGGGACTGGACCAGGTGGTCGGCCTCGCCTGGGACTGTGGCGGCATCACCACCGGCCCCGTCACGGTGCCGCTGGTCCTGGCCGTCGGCATCGGCGTCGCCGCCTCCTCGGGCCGGGGGGAAAATGCCCTCTCCGGCTTCGGCATCGTCACCCTCGCCTCCCTGATCCCGGTCATCGGCGTGCTGACCGCGGCGATCCTGGCCGGGGAGCCCGCGGCACCCCCGCTCCCGGTCCCGCCGGCGGCCGGCAAGGCCTGGCATGCCGTGAGCCCGGTGGCCGAGATCCTCGGTGCCGCCCGGGCGGTGGTGCCGCTGGTGGTTCTGCTCTACGTGGTGCAGCGGCTGCTGCTGCGCCAGCCGGTGAAGCACGGCACGGTCCTCGCCTATGGCATCTTCATGGCCCTGCTCGGCATGATGGTCTTCAACCTGGGGCTCACCGCGGGGCTCGTCGAACTGGGGGACCAGGCCGGCAACAACGTGCCCTGGGCCTTCTCCAGCCACCGGACCACCGGCGCGCCGCCCCTGTACCCCAGGTTCCTCGGCCTTTCCATGACCCTTCTCTTCGCCTTCTGCATCGGCTACGGCGCGACGGTGGCGGAACCGGCGCTCAACGCCATGGGCATCACGGTGGAGAACCTGACCGATGGCGCGTTCAAGAAGCGGTTGCTGATCCACGCCGTCGCCCTGGGGGTCGGGGCGGGCGCGGCCCTGGGCGTCGCGAAGATCCTCTTCGGCCTGCCGCTGGCGGCGATCCTCGTCGGTGCCTACAGCCTGGCCCTGGCGCTCACCTGGTTCGCCCGGGAGGAACTGGTGAACCTGGCCTGGGACAGCGCCGGCGTGACCACCGGCCCGGTGACCGTGCCGCTGCTGCTCGCCCTGGGCGTCGGACTCGCCGAGGCCGTGGGGGCCGCGGAGGGCTTCGGGGTCCTCGCCCTGTGTTCGGTGGGTCCCATCCTCAGCGTGCTGGCCACCGGCCTGTGGCTGGAGGCGGGCGCGCGCAGGCGCCGGATCGGGAGGTGACATGAGCAGCGAAATGATCGTCCTCACGGACGCCGTGCTGATCACGGCGATCGTGCAGCGGGGTGCCGCGGACATGGTGGTGCAGGTGGCCCAGGAGGCTGGCGCCCAGGGCGCCACGATCTTCCACGCCCACGGTACCGGCGTGCGGCAGAAGCGCCTGGGCATCCTGGGCCTCACCATCAACGCCGAGAAGGAGGTCATCTACATCGTCGTGCCGGCCGACCAGGCGGACCTGATCTTCGAGCGCATCTTCGTGAGCGCCAAGATGGACACCCCCGGCATGGGCATCCTGTGGATGACGCCGATCCACCGGATGGCCACCCACGTGCCCCACGAGATCGCCGCCCGTTTCGGCCTGCACACGGAGGCGAGGAAGCCGTGACCGTCCTGCACCACATCGGCCGCGAGATACCCAAGGAACTGATCACCGCCGTCATCGCGGCCGGCCGGGGCAAATCCCTCGTGCAGAGGTTCTGCGAGGCTCCCGGGGTGCTCTCCATCTCGCACCATCACGCGCGCGGCGCCGGCACCCGGCGGGTGCGCCGGGGACAGCTCTACTTCCAGGAGCAGGACGTGGTGCTCATCCTCGTCGAGGCCGAGCAGGCGGGGGAGGTCTTCCAGGCCGTCTATGAGGCGGGGGACATCGGCCGGCCCGGCGGCGGCATCATGTTCTCGGAACCGGTGCTGCGCGGGCATCCGATGATGCCCTTCGAGGGCGCGGACTGGTAGGCGGGGCCCTCAGGGAGCGCGAAACCTTCTCGCCACGTCGAGAAATGCCCTGAGGATCGGCGAGTCGTCTCCGGCCCGGTAGAGGCAGCTGAGGTCCACCCGCGGCGGCGGATTCCGCTTCAGGGGCCGGTAGACCACGCCGGGCAGGGTCATCCGGGTTGCCGATTCCGGCACCACGCAGACGCCGAAGCCGGAGGCCACCAGGGCCACCGCGGTCACCGCGTCGCCCACCTCCTGCACCACCTCGGGGCGGAAGCCGTCCTGGCGGCAGACGTCCAGAACCCAGTCGATGAAGCTGGGCCGGGAGCCGCTGGGGAACAGCACGAGTGGATAACGGCCGATCTCCGACCAGGAGATCTCCTTCTTCTTGGCGACGGACTCCTTGCGGTTCACCGCCAGGTAGAGCCCCTCGGTGAGGATCACCTCCGAGGCGATGTCCCCGTCCGCCGGCACCAGGCGGTTGAAGCCCACCGTCAGGCGGCGCTGGCGCAGGGCCTCGATCTGCTCCCGCTTGGTCAGGTTGTGCATGACCAGGTTCACCGAGGGATAGGCTTCGCGGAAGGCGAGCAGGATCTTCGGCACCACGCCGAAGATCCCCGAGCCGAAGATGCCCACGTCGATGCGGCCGAGTTTCCCCTGGGCCGCCATGTGGGTGCGCTCGGCCGCCTGTTCGGCCAGGGAGAGGATGGCCCGCGCCTCCTCGACCAGCAGCCGCCCGGCTTCGGTCAGCTCGACGCCCCGGTTGTAGCGGACGAGCAATGGGGCCCCGAGGCTCTCCTCCAGCTGCTGGATCTGCCGGGTCAGCGGCGGCTGGGAAATGTGCAGGCGCACCGCCGCGCGGCCGATGTTCAACTCCTCGGCGACGACGAGGAAGGATTTGAGGTGGCGCAGGTCCATGGCGGGCTCCCGGAGATTCTGCCATACGTTATCGGTATGGCAGGCCGTCTTCAATAGTATTGGACGGTAATTCTGGCGGGGAATATCGTCCCGCTCCGCAAGCCGCCACCCGGGCCCGCGAGGGCCGCGGGCAGGCGAACCGAACCAACGATCAACCAAGGAGGAAACCCACATGGCAATGACGGGAGTATTGCGGCCCGGGCACGTGCAGATCCGCGTCCTGGACCTGGACGAGGCCTGCAAGTTCTACGGCGAAGTGATGGGCCTGGTGGAAACCGGCCGCGACCCGCAGGGGCGGGTGTATTACAAGGCCTGGGACGAGCGCGACCACAACAGCGTCATCCTGCGCCAGGCCGACAAGGCCGGCATCGACTTCATGGGCTTCAAGGTCCTCGACAAGGCGACGCTGGACAGGTTCGACGCCGACCTGAAGGCCTACGGCCTGCAGACCGAGCGCATTCCCGCCGGCGACCTGCTGGAGACCGGCGAGCGCGTCCGCTTCCAGATCCCCACCGGCCACCAGATCGAGCTCTATGCCGAGAAGAAGATGGTCGGCAACGGCCTGGCCCCGGTGAACCCGGCACCCTGGTCCGCCGCCGCCGAGCGCGGCATCGCCCCCGTCCGCCTGGACCACGCCCTGCTCTACGGGCCGAACGTCAACCAGGTCCTGGACATCTTCACCCAGGTCCTCGGCTTCACCCTCACCGAGTACGTGACCCTGCCGGATTGCGACGTCAAGGGCGCCCTCTGGCTCTCCTGCTCCATCAAGGCCCACGACATCGCCTTCGTCGAGCATCCGGAGCCGGGCAAGCTGCACCACGTCTCCTTCCTGCTCGACAGCTGGGAAAAGGTGCTGCGCGCCGGGGACCTGATGGGCATGCACAACGTGCCGGTGGATATCGGCCCGACCCGCCACGGCATCACCCGCGGCACCACCATCTACGCCTGGGACCCCTCGGGCAACCGCTTCGAGACTTTCTGCGGCGGTACCCAGAACTACCCGGACTGGGATCCGGTGAACTGGAACTGGGAAGGCCTGGCCAAGGGCGGCCTCGACTACCCGCAGCAGAAGCTGCACGAGACCTTCCTGACCGTCGTGACCTGAGCGTCTCATCCGGCCGCGGCCGCAGGCACGGCACGGCGGCCAGGGCCCATCCCGCCCGCGCCGCCGCGCCGACCGTCGAACAGGAGGGCAGTCATGCCGATACTCGAAATGCATTTGCTCGAAGGCCGCAGTGCGGAGAGGAAGCGCAAGGCCGTGGAGGCCGTCACCGAGGCCCTGGTGCGCACCCTGGAGGTTCGCCCGGACCAGGTGCGCATCCTGATCACCGAACATTCCCAAGAGCATTTCGCCGTCGGCGGCCGTACCGCCGCGCAACGGCGGGAAGAGGCGGCCCGGGAGGGTTGAGGCGCCGGGGCGAGGCCCTCCGCCCGCCCCGCCCGGCGCCGGCCGCGCGTCCTTCGCGGCCCGTGCCGCCGGCGTATATTCCGGCTTCCTTCCCCGGTCCGGCCGTCCGCACCGGACGTGAGGAAATGAGGACGCGGCGGAGCGTCGCGCTTGCGCAGGGAGAAAACATGCAAAGGGAATGGATCGTCGTCGTGGGCGCCACCGGCGCCTTCGGCTCGGTGATGGTGGAGCGCTTCCTGGCGCGCGGCTTCGGGGTGGTGGCGGTGGCGCGCAGCGAGGCGGCGCTGGCGGGCCTGGCCGCCGCCCATCCGGGCCTGCTGCCCTGCCGGGCGGACATTTCCCGTGACGATGCCATCGAGGCCATCCGCGCCGCCCTGCCCGGGCCGGTGCGCATGGCCGTCCATGGCCCCGGGGTCGCCGTCGGCGGCGGCGTACTCACCATCGACACGGCGGCGCTGGTCGACGCGGTGAATATCAAGGTGGGCGGCCTGCTGCGCCTGGCCCGCGCGGTGGACGGCCGCCTGGAGAAGGATTCCCGCCTGGTGGCCATTGGCGGCCACTACGGCTTCGAGCCGACGGCCTACGCGGCGGCGGCGGGCATCGCCAACGCCGCCCTGGTCAATGTGGTGCGCCAGTTGAGCCTGGCCTACGGCAGCCGCGGCATCACGGCCCACCTGGTCGCCCCGGGCCCGGCCGACACCGAGCGCCTGCGCCGCGTCGCCGCCGACCGGGCGCGCCTGCAGGGGACGACGGTGGAGGCGGTGCTGGAATCCATGAAGAGCGAATCCTCCCTGCATGCCTTCACCGAGCCCGGCCAGGTGGCCTGGGCCCTGGAGATGCTGCTGGCGCCGGAGGCCACCGCCATGACCGGTTCCACCCTGATGCTCGACGCCGGCCGCCGGCGCGGGCTGCCCTGACCTAGAGGAGAACGCCATGCCCGTCCTGCAGTTCCACCTGGTCGAAGGCCATTATTCGGACGAACAGCACGAGCGCCTGCTGGTCGCCGCCAGCCAGCTCTTCGCGGACGTGCTGGGCGCCCCCGTCGACCGGGTGCGGGTCTTCATCCACCTCTACAAGCCCGGCCTGGCGGCCATCGGCGGCGTTCCGGCGAGCCGGGAGGCGCTGCGGGCGCCCTACTTCGAATTCGTCGTCCTGGAGGGGCGGCCCCTGGAACACCGGCAAAGGCTGCTGGCCGGCTTCACCGACCTCTGCGTCGACATCCTCGGCGCCCCGCGCGAGCTGGTGAGGGGCAGCACCTCCACCGTCCATCCGGAGGACTGGGCCATCGGCGGCACCCCCGCCAGCGTGTTGCGGGCGGCGGAGATCGAGGCGCGGGCCCGGGCGGCGGCCGCCGGCTCAGCCTAGGGAGCGGTCCCGCGGGGGCCCCGTCCCGCTGCGGACGGCGCCGTCGCGCCTTGCCCGCAATCGGCGCGTTCCGCGCCGCCGGTTCGCGGGCGTGACGCAATTGCCGGTCGTCCAGGAGCGAGTCCCCGCCGAGGGCATCAAGGCCGCGTTCGCGGGACCACGCGGCACCGGCGGAGGCGGATCGGCGCTTTCGCAGACCAAGGGCCGCGGTGCGCGGTGGCGCGCATCCGGCACAATGCGGGCTTTCAAGGCGGAAGGCCGCACCACGGAGACACGAAGGCACGGCGAACACCGATGGGGCGAGGCGCCGCGGGCCGCATTGCGGGCGCCCGTTTGGCACGCGCGTTCGACCGCGCGGGCCTCCGACCCTCCTCGGCATCTTCTGTCGCCGCGTGGTGCAGGTGCCTTCGCGTGGGTTCAATCGACGGGAGAGGGATCATGGAAATTCGGGCGACGGTCAGTCCCAAGGTCACGCTGGCGAACGGCGTAGAGATGCCGCAACTGGGGCTGGGGACCTGGCCCATGGACGACGCGGAGGCGGCGCGGGTGGTCCCCCGTGCGATCGAGATCGGCTACCGGATGATCGATACGGCCGAGAACTACGCCAACGAGCAGGGCGTCGGCGAGGGCATCCGCGCCTGCGGCCTGGATCGCCGCGAGCTTTTCCTCACCACCAAGTTCAACCGCCGCTGGCACGGCGTCGACCTGGTGCGCGAGGCGCTGGAGGCCAGCCTTGACCGCCTCCGGACCGACTACGTGGACCTCTTCCTGGTGCACTGGCCGAACCCGGACCAGGATCGCTACGTGGAGGCCTTCGAGGGCCTGGCGCGGCTCCTGGAAACGGGCAAGGTGCGGGCGATCGGCACGTCGAACTTCAAGCCGGCGCACCTGAGGCGCCTTTTCGACCGGGGCTTCGTGCCGCACGTCAATCAGATCCAGCTCGACCCCTGGCATCGGCGCGACGACCTGGTGGCGCTGCACCGTCGCCACGGCATCGTCACCGAGTCCTGGCGCCCCCTGGGCATGGGCGGTGCCATGCTGGCCGATCCGGTGGTGGCCGCCATCGCCGCGCGCCACGGCCGCACCGGCGCCCAGGTGCTGCTGCGCTGGCAGGTGCAGCAGGGCTTCGTCACCTGCCCCAAGTCCTCCGACCCGGGCCGCCTCGCGCAGAACCTGGCGCTGTTCGACTTCTCCCTGACGGCGGACGAAATGGCGCAGCTCGACGGCCTGGACCGTCCCGATCCGGAGATGTTCGACGCCGACAGCTTCGGCCATTGAATCCGGACGCCCCGCCACCGGGGCGCGGGCGCAGGCGTGGAGAGCGGGGGACCCTGGACGTGTCGCGCCTCCGCTTCGGGCTATCCATGGGGCGGGCCCTTCGCTGAGCCCTGCGGTTCCGGCCGGGTTCCGATCCTCCGGTGGCCTGCGGGGCGGGGCGGTTCGCGGGACGAGCCCGCGCGTGCCGATGGGCGTCGCGAGGGAGCGGCCGCATTCCGGTCCCACTCCCGCCATTCTCGAGATTTCACCAAATAGTCAAAATTTCACCAAAAAAAGGCCCGGCGGGTTTTAAGCAAAGCATCAATAAATGAGGTCGCAAGGGTTTTTGCGGCTGCAAAAAAACGCGTCGCCCCGCGGCCTCCGATCCCAGTGAATACGTGCCGAGGCGCGTTCTGCTGCAACACGGCAGGAACGATCCAGCCTCCTCCGGGCACACCCCTTGCCTATGTGCTCCGGACCGGCCGCCCCCGGGCGCCGGAATTCGACCAACGAGCCCCTGCAAGGAGGAAGCTATGGCACTGCTCGATCGCAGCGAGTGGTACGACATCGCCCGGTCCACCAACTGGACCGCCAAATACGTGAGCGACGCGGAACTGTTCCCGGACGTCATGACCGGCGCCAAGGGCGTCCCCATGGAGAAGTGGGAGGTCTATGACGAGCCCTACAAGACCTCGTACCCCGAATACGTGCGCATCCAGCGCGAGAAGGACGCCGGCGCCTACTCCGTGAAGGCGGCGCTGGAGCGCAGCGAGATGTTCGAGAACGCCGACCCGGGCTGGCTGTCCATCCTCAAGGCCCACTACGGCGCCATCGCGCTGGGCGAATACGCGGCCATGAGCGCCGAGGCCCGCATGGTGCGCTTCGGCCGCGCCCCCGGCATGCGCAACATGGCCACCTTCGGCATGATGGATGAGAACCGCCACGGCCAGCTCCAGCTCTATTTCCCGCACGAGCACTGCAAGCGCGACCGCCAGTTCGACTGGGCCCACAAGGCCTACCACACCAACGAGTGGGGCGCCATCGC
>JAEUNJ010000252.1 GCA_016791145.1 Rhodocyclaceae bacterium
CACGACCTGGCCGGGCGGGCGAATTCCGACCAGCTCTTCGGCTTCGCCGCCGGCGGCTTCCGGGACTTCACGCGCATCGCCAGCAGCCATCCGGAAATGTGGCGGGACATCTGCCTTGCCAACCGGCAGGCCCTGCTGCGCGAACTGGACGCCTACATGGCCGAGCTGCTCGAGACCCGCGTGCTGCTGGCCGCCGCCGACGGCCGCGGACTGGAGGCCATGTTCGCCACCGCCCGGGCCCGGCGGGATGCCTGGCTCGATTCCCTGAGTCCGCCGCCCGGGGAGTGACCATGGAATTTCTGGACCTGCCGCCCCTGGCCCTGGCCGCGGGCACCGTGCGCCTGCCCGGCTCGAAGAGCATCTCCAACCGTTGCCTGCTGCTGGCCGCCCTCGCCTCGGGCGTCGCCGAGATCCGCGACCTGCTGGATTCCGACGACACGCGGGTGATGCTGGCGGCCCTGCAGGTGCTCGGCGTCACCGTCGAACCGCTGGGCGGGTCGGCCTGGCGGATCACCGGCGCCGGCGGCGTGTTTCCCGTCAAGGCGGCGGACCTCTTCCTCGGCAACGCGGGCACGGCCTTCCGGCCCATGACGGCGGCCCTGGCCCTGTCCGGCGGGCGCTATCGCCTCGCCGGCGTGCCGCGGATGCACGAGCGCCCCATCGGCGATCTGGTGGACGGGCTGCGGCAGATCGGCGCCGACGTGCGCTACACAGGCCAGGAGGGCTATCCGCCCCTGGAGATCGGACCGGCGGACATCCGGCTGGACGGGCCGATCCGCGTGCGCGGCGACGTCTCCTCCCAGTTCCTGACGGCGCTGCTGATGGCCCTGCCGCTCACCGGCCGGGAGGCGGTGGTCGAGATGACGACGGAATTGATCTCGAAGCCCTACATCGAGATCACCCTGAACCTGATGGCCCGTTTCGGCGTGGCCGTGGACCGGGAGGGCTGGGCGCGCTTCCGCATTCCCGCCTCCGCCGGCTACCGCAGCCCGGGCACCCTCCACGTGGAGGGCGATGCCTCCTCGGCTTCCTACTTCCTGGCCGCGGGTGCCATCGCCGGCGGCCCGGTGCGGGTCGAGGGCGTCGGGCGGGCGAGCATCCAGGGGGACGTGGCCTTCGCCGATGCCCTGGCGGCGCTGGGGGCCCGGGTCGAGATGGGGGAAAACTGGATCGCCGCCGGGGCGCCGGAATCCGGCAGGCTCCGGGCCTTCGATCTGGACCTGAACCACATCCCGGATGCCGCCATGACCCTGGCCGTCTGCGCCCTGTTCGCGGACGGTCCCTGCGCCTTGCGCAACATTGCCTCCTGGCGGGTCAAGGAGACGGACCGGATCGCCGCGATGGCGGCGGAACTGCGCAAGCTGGGCGCGCAGGTGGAGGAGGGGGCGGATTTCCTGAAGATCGCGCCGCCCGCCGCGCTGCGGCCCGGCGCCGCCATCGCCACCTACGACGACCACCGGATGGCCATGTGCTTCTCGCTGGCCGCGCTGGGTGGGGTGCCGGTGCGCATCCTGGATCCCGGCTGCGTGGGCAAGACCTTTCCCGAGTACTTCGACCATTTCCTGCAGGTCACGGCACCCGTCGTGGCCATCGACGGCCCCTCGGCCTCGGGCAAGGGCACCGTGGCCGTGCGCGTGGCCCAGGCCCTGGGCTTCCATTTCCTGGACAGCGGCGCCCTCTACCGGCTCACCACCCTGGCCGCCCTGAAGGCCGGTGTGGACCTGGCGGACGAAGCCGCCGTGGCCGCCGTGGCGGCCGCCCTGCCGGCCGAGTTTCCGGGCGACCGGATCCTGTTGTCCGGGGAGGACGTGACCGACGCGATCCGGACCGAGGAGGTTTCGGCCGGGGCTTCCCGGGTGGCCGCGCTGCCGGCCGTGCGGGCCGCCCTGCTGGACCGCCAGCGGGCCTACCGCCGCCCCCCGGGGCTGGTGGCCGACGGGCGGGACATGGCCTCCGTGGTTTTCCCCGAGGCACCGGTCAAGGTCTTCCTGACCGCATCGGCCGAGGCGCGCGCTGAAAGGCGCCATAAACAGTTGATCGGCAAGGGAATGCCTGCTAACATTCACGCCCTTTTGCAGGACCTGCGGGAGCGTGATGCCCGCGACGCAGCGAGAAGCGTCGCGCCCCTGCGGCAATGCGACGATGCCGAGAGGGTGGACACCACCGACATGGGCATCGAGGAAGCGGTGAGCGCCGTCCTGGACATCGTCCGGCGGAAGCTGCCGAAGCAGTAGAAGGCAGTCTTGGTAGTAAGTGGCAAATCGTAGCAAGTCGTAGCAAGCAGTAGCAGCAAATCGTGGCAAGGGCGCCGCCCCGCGTGGCAGCGCCGGCAAAGGCGTCGCGTCGGCCGCCCGGTCGATGCGGCAATGTGCAACCAGCCCGTCCTCCCGGGGACGGTATTTCGGAAATCCAATCTATGTCCGCTGCAACCGCCGCCGTGAACCCGAACGAATCCTTCGAAGCCCTCTTCATGGAGAGCCTGTCGCGCCAGGAAATGCGCGCCGGCGAAGTCATCACGGCTGAAATCGTCCGCGTCGACCAGAATTTCGTGGTCGTGAACGCGGGCCTCAAGTCCGAATCCTTCATTTCGGTCGACGAATTCAAGAACGACCGGGGCGAGGTCGAGGCCAACCCCGGCGACTTCGTGCAGGTCGCCATCGAGATGCTCGAGGACGGCTACGGCGAGACCCGCCTGTCCCGCGACAAGGCCAAGCGCATCGCCGCCTGGAACGACCTCGACAAGGCCCTGAACGACGGCATCCTGGTCAAGGGCGTCATCACCGGCAAGGTCAAGGGCGGCCTCACCGTCATGACCAACGGCATCCGCGCCTTCCTGCCCGGCTCCCTGGTGGACACCCGCCCCGTCAAGGACACCACCCCCTTCGAGGGCAAGGAATACGACTTCAAGGTCATCAAGCTCGACCGCAAGCGCAACAATGTGGTCCTCTCCCGCCGCGCCGTGCTGGAGGCCAACATGGGCGAGGAGCGGCAGAAGCTCCTGGAGAGCCTGCAGGAAGGCACCATCGTCAAGGGCGTGGTCAAGAACATCACCGACTACGGCGCCTTCGTGGACCTGGGCGGCATCGACGGCCTGCTGCACATCACCGACCTGGCCTGGCGCCGCGTCCGCCACCCGAGCGAAGTGCTCACGGTCGGCGACGAGGTGACCGCCAAGGTGCTCAAGTTCGACCAGGAGAAGAACCGCGTCTCCCTGGGCATGAAGCAGCTGGGCGAAGACCCGTGGGTGGGCATCGGCCGCCGCTATCCCTCCGGCACCCGCCTGTTCGGCAAGGTGACCAACCTGACCGACTACGGCGCCTTCGTCGAGATCGAGCAGGGCATCGAGGGCCTGGTGCACGTCTCCGAGATGGACTGGACCAACAAGAACATCCACCCGACCAAGGTCGTCCAGCTCGGCGACGAGGTGGAAGTCATGATTCTCGAGATCGACGAGGAGCGTCGCCGCATCTCCCTGGGCATGAAACAGTGCATGGCGAACCCCTGGGAGGAATTCGCCATGAACCAGAAGAAGGGCGACAAGGTCCGCGGCGCCATCAAGTCGATCACCGACTTCGGCATCTTCATCGGCCTGCCCGGCGGCATCGACGGACTGGTTCACCTGTCCGACCTCTCCTGGTCCGCCCCGGGCGAGGAAGCCAAGCAGAACTACAAGAAGGGCGACGAGATCGAGGCCCTGGTCCTCTCCATCGACGTGGAGAAGGAGCGCATTTCCCTGGGGATCAAGCAGCTCGAGGGCGACCCCTTCACGAGCTTCATCGCCACCCACGACAAGAACAGCGTCGTCCGGGGCACGGTGAAGAGCGTGGACCAGAAGGGTGCGGTGGTGGACCTGGGCGGCGACATCGAGGGCTACCTGCGGGCTTCCGAGGCTTCCCGGGACCGCGTGGAGGACCTGCGCAGCCTGTACAAGGAGGGCGACGCGATCGAGGCGATGATCATCAACGTGGACCGCAAGTCCCGTTCGATCAACCTGTCGATCAAGGCCAAGGACCAGGCGGAGCAGAACGAGGCCATGCAGAAGCTGGCGGCCGACACCTCTTCCGCGAGCAGCGGCACCACCAACCTGGGTGCCCTGCTGAAGGCCAAGCTCAACCAGCAGTAAACAAGGCGGGTCCACGCGATCATGACCAAGTCAGAGCTGATAGCGCGGCTGGCCGCCCGCTTTCCGCAACTGGTGGCGAAGGACGCCGATTTCGCGGTGAAGATGATCCTCGATGCGATGACCGCGGCACTGGCCCGCGGCGACCGCATCGAGATCCGCGGCTTCGGCAGCTTCGCCCTCAACTACCGGCCCCCGCGGACCGGGCGCAATCCCAAGTCGGGGGAGCGGGTGCAGGTGCCGGAGAAGTACGTGCCCCACTTCAAGGCCGGCAAGGAATTGCGGGAACGGGTGGACGAGCCCGTCTGACGCCATGATCGCCATGCTTTCGCAAGGCGGCGCCCCCGCGGGGGTGTCGCCTTTTTTCATGCCGGCGGGTCCGGCGGCGCGGCCGTGATGCGGGCCCTGGTCTGGCTGCTGCGGGCCGTGGCCTTCGTGCTGCTGCTCGGCCTCGCCATCAAGAACGACCGCCCCGTGGAACTGCGTTTCTTCCTCGACGCGAATTTCATCGCCCCCCTGTCCCTGGTCATCCTTGCCGCCTTCGCGGCCGGGGCCGCGGTGGGCGTCACGGCGGCACTCCTGACCCTGGTGCGCCAGCGGCGGGACATCTCGCGCCTCAAGCGCGCCTCCGGGGAGCAGGCAGCCTGATGGGCATCGAACTCTGGTGGCTGCTGGCCTTGCCGGCCTTCTTCGTGATGGGCTGGGTGGCGGCGCGCATCGACATCCGGCACGTGATCCGCGAATCGCGGGCCTTGCCGCGGTCCTACTTCAAGGGCCTCAACTTCCTGCTCAACGAACAGCCCGACAAGGCCATCGAGGCCTTCCTCGAGGCGGCGAAGGTGGACCCGGAAACCGTGGAACTGCACTTCGCCCTGGGCAGCCTGTTCCGCCGGCGCGGCGAGACGGACCGGGCGATCCGCATGCACCAGAACCTGGTGGACCGGGACGGGCTTCCCGAACAGCAGCGCCTGCACGCCCTGTCCGAACTGGGCCAGGACTACCTGAAGGCCGGCCTCCTGGATCGGGCGGAGGAGATCTTCGTCAGGCTGCGCGGCACCGCCTACGACGAGGACGCCCTGAAGTGCCTGCTGGAGATCTACCAGCAGGAGAAGGAATGGGGCAAGGCCATCACCGTCGCCGAGGCCATGCCCGACCACGCGGACCACCTGTGGCACCGCAAGATGGCCCAGTTCTATTGCGAACTGGCCTCGGGGGAGATCCTCCACGACCGGGGCGCCGAGGCCCGGCGGCTGCTCGACGAGGCGCTCGCCAACCACCGGAAGTGTGTCCGGGCCGCCATCCTGCAGGGGGACCTGGCTTGGAACGCCGGCGATCCGGAAGGCGCCATCGAGGCCTGGAAGCGGGTGGAGGGGCAGGACCCGGTCTACCTGGCCCTCGTGGCCGCCAAGCTGATGGAGGCCCATCGCCGGGCGGGGCGGCCCGAACAGGGCGCCCAGCTGCTGCGCGGCTACCTCGAGCGGCATCCCTCACTGGACCTGCTGGATGCGGTGTTCCAGGCCGAACTGGATTCCGGCGGCCCCGAGGCCGCCTACAAGCTCGTGCGCGACGAACTGCGCCGCAATCCGACCCTGCTCGGCCTGGACAAGCTGCTGGAGGCCCAGATCCTGGTGGCTCCGGTGGAGCGCCGGGCGGACCTGGAACTGATCCGCAACCTGATCCACGGCCACACCCGGCGGGTCGCCCGCTACCGCTGCAACGAATGCGGCTTCAAGGCCCGCCAGTTCCACTGGCGCTGCCCGGCCTGCGGCGGCTGGGAGTCCTTCCCGCCCAAGCGTACCGAGGAGTTCGACCTGGCTCCCTGAAGGGGCTTTCCCACCATGCGCATTCCCGATACCTCCAAAGCCCGCGTCCTGATCGTCGGCGACGTGATGCTGGACCGCTACTGGTTCGGCGACGTCTCCCGGATTTCCCCCGAGGCCCCCGTGCCCGTCGTCAAGGTGGATCGTTCCGAGGAGCGGCCCGGCGGCGCCGCCAACGTGGCCCGCAACTGCTCCGCCCTGGAGGCGCCCACCACCCTGCTTTCCGTGGTCGGCGCCGACGAGCCGGGGGTCGCCCTGACCCGGCTGCTCCTGGACGCGGGCGTGGACGCGAGCCTGCACGAGGATGCGCAGATCTCCACGACCGTCAAGTTGCGCGTCGTGGCCCGGCAGCAGCAACTGCTGCGCATCGATTTCGAGAACTCCCCGAACCACGAGGTGCTGAAGGCCAAGCTCGCCGACTACGCGGACCGCCTGCCCGGCTGCGACGTGGTGATCCTTTCCGATTACGGCAAGGGAGGACTGACCCACATCGGCGAGATGATCCGCATGGCCAGGGAGGCCGGCAAGCCGGTGCTGGTGGATCCCAAGGGCGACGACTTCCAGCGCTATCGCGGCGCCACGCTGCTGACCCCGAACCGCTCCGAACTGCGCCAGGTGGTGGGCCGTTGGGGCGACGAGGCCTCGCTGGCCGCCAAGGCCGAGGGCCTGCGCCGGGAGCTGGGCCTCGAAGGACTGCTGGTCACCCGGTCCGAGGAGGGCATGACCCTGTTCACCGGGGCGGGAGCCCACCACGAGGCCGCGGTGGCCCGGGAGGTCTATGACGTGTCGGGGGCGGGCGACACCGTCATCGGCACCCTCGCCGTCATGCTGGCGGCCGGCCTGGACCTGGTGACCGCCGTGGGGCTGGCCAACAAGGCCGCCGGGGTCGTCGTCGGCAAGCTCGGCACCGCGGTGTGCACGCGGGCTGAACTCGAGGCCGCCTGCGCCTAGAATAGGGGCGGTTCCGGAAATCCGCGGCGGTTTCCGGCCGGCGGTCCGCCGGCGCTGCCCCTTCCATCGACGGGCCGCCGAGCGCCGCGCACAGCGGAGCGGAGAATCCATGTATCACATCGTCACCGGCGCGGCCGGGTTTATCGGCGCCAACCTGGTCAAGGCCCTCAACGACAGGGGCATCACCGACATCATCGCCGTCGACAACCTGAAGAAGGCGGACAAGTTCCGCAACCTCGTGGACTGCGAGATCGCCGACTACCTGGACAAGGAGAGCTTCCTCGCCCTCCTCGCCGACGGCTATTTCGACGACGGCGTCGAGGCCGTCTTCCACCAGGGCGCCTGCTCCGACACCATGGAGACCGACGGCCGCTACATGATGGAGAACAACTACCGCTATTCCCTGGACCTGATGGACTGGTGCCAGGACCAGCGGGTGCCTTTCCTCTACGCCTCCTCGGCGTCCGTCTACGGCGGTGGCAGCGTCTTCCGGGAGGAGCGCGAATGCGAGGCGCCGCTGAACGTCTACGGCTATTCCAAGTTCCTGTTCGACCAGATCGTCCGCCGCCGGCTCACCGACGCGGGGGCCCAGATCGCCGGCTTCCGCTACTTCAACGTCTACGGCCCCCGCGAGCAGCACAAGGCCCGCATGGCCTCGGTGGCCTTCCACTTCTTCAACCAGTACCGGGCGGAGGGCAAGGTCCGCCTGTTCCAGGGCACCGGGGGCTATGCCAACGGCGAGCAGCGCCGGGATTTCGTCTTCATCGACGACGTGGTGACGGTGAACCTGCACTTCCTGGAAAGCGGCGTCTCCGGCATCTACAACCTGGGCACCGGCCGCGCCCAGAGCTTCAACGACGTGGCCGTCGCCACCGTGAACGCCTGCCGGGCGGCCGAGGGCCTGGCCACGCGGACCCTGGGCGAACTCCAGGCCGAGGGCCTCATCGAGTACATCGCCTTCCCGGAGGCCCTGAAGGGCAAGTACCAGAGCTACACGGAGGCGGACCTCACCCAGTTGCGGGCCGCCGGCTACGAGGCGCCCTTCGCCACCGTGGAGCAGGGGGTTGCGGCCTACGTGGCGCACCTGCGGAAGGCGGGCTGAGGGGCCGCCATGGACAAGGCGCTGGAGGACTTCGTCGGCAATACCCCGCTGGTGCGCCTGAAGCGCCTGCCGGGCGAAGAGAGCGCGCGGCGCAACAACGTGATCCTGGCCAAGCTGGAGGGCAACAACCCGGCCGGCTCGGTGAAGGACCGGCCGGCCCTGTCCATGATCGCCCGGGCCGAGGCCCGGGGCACCATCAGGCCCGGCGACACCCTGGTCGAGGCCACCTCGGGCAATACCGGAATCGCGCTGGCCATGGCGGCCGCCATGCGCGGCTACCGGATGGTGCTGATCATGCCGGAGAACCAGAGCGTGGAGCGGGTGCAGACCATGAAGGCCTACGGCGCGGAGATGATCCTGACGCCCCGCGCCGGCGGCATGGAGGCGGCCCGGGACCTGGCGGAGAGGATGGTCGCCGAGGGGCGCGGCATCATGCTCGACCAGTTCGCCAATCCGGACAACCCGCTGGCCCATTACGAGGGCACCGGGCCGGAGATCTGGCGCGACACGGAAGGCCGCGTCACCCATTTCGTCTCCAGCATGGGGACCACCGGCACCATCATGGGCTGCTCCCGCTTCCTCAAGGAGCGGAACCCCGCCATCACCATCGTCGGCTGCCAGCCGTCGGAGGGTTCCCAGATCCCCGGCATCCGCAAGTGGCCCGAGGCCTACCTGCCGAAGATCTTCGATCGCAGCCGCGTGGACCGGGTCGAGTCCGTCAGCCAGGCGGAAGCGGAGGAGATGACCAGGCGCCTCGCCCGGGAGGAGGGCATCTTCGCCGGAATCTCCTCGGGCGGCGCCATGCACGTGGCCCTGCGCGTCGCCGCCGGACTGGAGAACGCCGTCGTCGTGACCATCGTCTGCGACCGCGGTGACCGCTACCTCACCACGGGTGTGTTTCCCGCCTGACCCGGAGCCGCGCCGCGGGCCGCGGCCGGCCGCCCGGGCCCCGTGGGTCGCCCGGGGCGCCGGGATCGCCGCGGCGGTGCTCCTGCTGGCGGATGCCTCGCCCAGCCCGGCAGCCGTTTCCCTGACCATCGCCAGCATCCGCCACCCGGCGGTGGAGGCGGACGGCATCACGGCGCACGTCGCCGAGCCGGGTAGCGGGGTCGCCGAACTGCATTTCGCCAGGATGCGCATCGCCGGCGTCGAATACGAGGACCTGGCGGTGCGTTGCGAGGGCTTCGCCGTCGATGCCGAAGGAATACGCTGCCCGCGCGGCAGCGTCCGGCGGGGCGGCGCGCGGGGGGCGGACCGGCCGCCCCTTCCCTTCTCCTTTTCCTACCGGCCCCGGGACGGGCGCCTGGAACTGGCCGTGACCGGCGCGGATGCGGTGGCCTGGTCGCCGCTCGTCCGGCGCCTGCGGGGCTGGAAGCCGGAGGGCCGTGCCGACCTGCGCCTGGTGGCCGACCGCCGCGAGGCGGGGCTCGCCCTCTCCCTGCGCGGCCTGCGCTTCGCCAGCCGCGACGGCCTGGTGGCTGGGGAGGGCATGGACCTGGACCTGTCCGCCCGGGCAGAGCGCCGGGGCCGGGGCTGGACCTGGTGGGCGGCCGCCGACTGGTCCGCCGGCGAACTCCACTGGGCCCCCTGGTACCGGAAGGCTGGGGTGCGGGCGAGTGCCGAGGGCACCCTGGACGAGGAGGAACTCGCCGTGGACCTGGCGCGCCTGGACCTGGAGGGACTGGGCGGCGTGACGGCCAGCCTGGCCTGGGACCGGATTCGTGGCGAGCCCCTGCGCTGGGGATTCGTCACCGAGTCCCTGGACCTGGCCGCGGCGGCACGGGAATGGGTCCAGCCCTGGCTGGACGCCCGGGCCGCCCCGAAATTCCGCGCCACCGGCCACGCGCGCTTCGCCGCCGAATGGTCCGCCGGACGGCTGCGGAACCTCTATGCCGGGCTGGAGGAGGCCCGCATCGCCGACGAGGCCGGGCACCTGGAACTGCACGGCGTCGAGGCGCGGGTACCCTGGGACGCCGAGCAGGCGGCCGAAGCCACCTTCGCCGTGGCCGGCGGCCGCCTCGGCGACCTGCCCATCGGCGGCTTCAGCGTGCCGGTGGCGCTGCACGGCTACGACATGGGCATCGACCGCCTCGCCTTGCCCATCCTGGACGGCCGCCTGGCGGTGGACGACCTGCGCGCCGTCTTCGACCCGGCGGCGGGCACCTGGCGCGGCCGCTTCGCGGGCGGCGTCGAGGGGGTTTCCATGGCCAAGCTGGCCGCTGCCCTGAAGCTGCCGGCCATGGCCGGCAGCCTCTCGGCCCGGGTGCCCGGCGCCACCTATGCCGACCGGACGCTGGCCCTCGACGGGGCCATCGAAGTGCGGGTCTTCGACGGACGGGTCACCGTCGGCGGCCTGCGGATCGAGGATCCCCTGCGCCGCACCCAGCGCTTCCGCGCCGACGTGGAGGCCAGGGGGCTGGACCTGGCGATGCTCACCCGCACCTTCTCCTTCGGCACCATCGAGGGGCGCTTCGATGCCGACATCCTGGGCCTCGAACTGGCGGGCTGGACGCCGCTGCGCTTCGATGCGCGCGTCCGCGGCAGCGAGGGGGATTTCCCGCGCAGCATCAGCCGGGGCGCGCTGCGCGACATCTCCGCCCTCGGCGGCGCGGCCGGCGCCGACGCCGTGCAGGCGAGCCCCGCCGGCCTCGCCCAGCGCTTCGGCTACCGGCGCATCGGGCTGGGCTGCGTGCTGGAGAACGGAGTATGCCGTTTTCACGGCCTGGCGCCCGAGGGCCGGGGCTATCTGATCGTCGAGGGGGCCGGAATCCCCTCGGTGAGGGTCATCGGCTACAATCGGGCAGTGGATTGGAACCTGCTGGTGTCCCGCATCCAGGCGGTGATCGCGGGGCGGGTCAAGGCAGAGATCGAATGAGCAGACTCACCGCTTTTCCGAAGTCCGCGTGGCCGGTCCCGGCCGCCGCGGCCTGCGCCCTGATCCTTTCGGGCTGCATCACCATCAACATCTATTTCCCCGCCAGCGCGGCCGAGAAGGCGGCGGACCGGATCATCGACGAGGTCTGGCAACTGCGTCCGTCCGGCCCGGCGGCCCCGGCGCCTGAGGGCAAGCCGTGAGGCGCCTCCCGCGCGCCGCCGCCCTGGTGCTGGGGATGGCCGTGGCCGCTCTCGTCCCGGCGCCCCCGGCCGCCGCCGAGGACCTGGACCTGGGCGCCCCGGGCGTCGTCCGCCTGAAGGCCGCCATGGCGGACCGGCACGGGCAACTGAAGCCGCTCTACGAGTCCGGCGCCGTCGGGCTCGCCCGGGACGGCAGCGTGGTCCTGCGGGACGCCGGCATCCTCCCCCTGTCCCAGCGCCAGGCCGCCGGCGCCCTCGTCGCGGCCGAGAATGCCGACCGGACCGCCCTCTACCGGGAGATCGCCCGGGCCAACGGCAATCCCGCCTGGGAGCAGGACATCCGCATCACCTTCGGGCAGCGCTGGATAGACCGGGCGCCGGCGGGCTGGTGGGTGCAGGCGGCCACCGGCGCCTGGGTCCGGAAGCCATGAGGGCCGCAACCCGGGAGGCGCCGGCGCCACCATGACCCCCATCCTCGTCTTCGACATCGAGACCATTCCCGACGTGGCCGGCCTGCGCGCCCTGCACGGCCTGGCGGGCGACCTGCCGGACGGCGAGGTGGCGGAGTTCGCCTTCCAGAAGCAGCGGGCGAGGAACGGCAGCGACTTCCTGCCGCTGCACCTGCAGCGGGTGGCCGTGATCTCCTGCTTCCTGCGCAACGCGGACGGCATGAAGGTGTGGTCGCTGTCGGAGCCGCGGATGGGCGAGGCGGAGATCGTCCAGCGCTTCTTCACCGGCATCGAGAAATACACGCCCCAGATCGTCTCCTGGAACGGCGGCGGCTTCGACCTGCCCGTGCTCCACTACCGGGGCCTGATCCACGGCGTCGCGGCGCCGCGCTACTGGGACATGGGCGACGGCGACTACCGGGACAGCCGCGATTTCAAGTGGAACAACTACATCAGCCGCTACCACACCCGCCACCTGGACCTGATGGACCTGCTCGCCCTCTACCAGCCGCGGGGCGCCGCGCCGCTGGACGAACTGGCGAAGCTGATGGGCCTGCCCGGCAAGCTGGGCATGGAAGGCGGGGCGGTCTGGGAGGCGTGGCAGCAGGGCCGCATCGACGAGATCCGCGACTATTGCGAGACCGACGTGGTGAATACCTACCTGGTCTTCCTGCGCTTCCAGCAGATGCGCGGCCTGCTCACTCCCGCCGAGCACGACCGGGAGGTGGCGGCGGTGCGGGAACACCTGGGCAGCCTGGCGCTGCCCCACTGGCAGCGCTTCCTGGCCGCCTGGGGCGCCCCATGAGGCGGCGCCGGCAGCGGCCCGCCGCCTGCCTGCTGGCGGGCCTGCTCGCCGGGCTGGCGGCGGTGGCCTGGGCGCCGCCCGGCCGCGCGGAGGTGTTCCGCTGCGTCGAGGGCGGCCACGCGGTCTTCCAGGATTTCCCCTGCCCGGAGGCGCGGCGGCCCCAGGCGGCGCCGCGACCCGCGGACGAGTCCCGCTGGCCCTACGGCTGCTACGAGTTGCACCCGACGGGGAGCGGGAACGGCGATGCGGCGGTGGAGCGCTTCCGCATCCTGGCCGACGGCGGGCGTCCGCATCTGGTCTTCCAGGAAAAGGGCAAGGGCAAGGGCGAGCGCTTCGCGCTGCGGCCGGCCAGCGCCGCGGAGCTGGAGGCCGTCGGCGGGGGCGGCCGCGTCGCCTTCGACGACGGCTATGTCATCCGGGACTTCGCCGGGGAGGGGGGCCGCCCGGTCGGAATCTATCGCCAGGGAAAGATCCTGTTCGGATTCTTCTCCGTCGCCAACGGTCCCGTCTCCCGCGTCGATTGCCGGGGCTGGTGAACGTGACCGACGGCGGGGAACAGGGCGTCCGCTTCGTCCCCGGTCCGGACGGCCGGCGAAGTTCCCTGGGCGCCGGCCGCGCCATCCTGGCCGCGGCGCTGGAGGCGGCCGACCCTGGTGCGGCGCGGGCCCTGCGGGAGGAGCCGGCCTGGCGCACCGCCTATCCGCGGCACATCCGCGCCCTGGTCCGCGCCGGGCTCGAGGACGCCGATGCCGCGACCCGCATGGCATCGGCCGGCCTGCGCGCGGCGTCGGACCGTCTCGAGTTCATGCGGGCCGGATCGGTGCTGCCGCTGGCCGCGGCCATCGAGAAGCCGGCGGCCATGCCCGATACCCTGGCGATCCGCGGCCGCGGCGACGCCCGCCCGGCGCCGTGGCGGCTGCCCTGGGGCGGGCGGCATCTGGAGGGCACGGAGCTGGCCGACCGGATCGACGCCTGGGAGGCCGCGGGCATCGTGGAGCCGGGCCATGCCGCGGCCCTGCGCCGGGTTGCCGCCCACCCGGAATGGCTCGATCTTTCCGACCGGCACGTGGTCATGCTCGGGGCGGCGGCCGAAGCCGGACCGCTGGCCTGGCTGGCCCGCTGGCGGGCGAACATCGTCGCGGTGGAGCCACGCCGTGCGGAGGTCTGGAAGCGGATGGCGGCCACCGTGGAAGCCGGCAACGGCCGGCTCCTGGCGCCGCTGCTGCCCGGTGCCCGGGACCTGGGTCAGGCGGGTGCGGACCTGCTTTCCGACACGCCGGAAGTCGCCGCCTGGGCGGCCGCCTTTCCCGAGCCCCTGGCCGTCCTGGCCCTGGCCTACCTGGACGGCGAGCGCCACGTGCGGGTGGTCGCCGCCATGAACGCCGTCATCGACCAGGTCGTCCGCGTCCGTCCCGACGCCTGCCCGGCCTTCCTGGCCACCTCAACGGATGCCTTCGCCGTTCCGGAGCCGGTGGCCGCCCGGGCCCGCCAGGGCCACGCCGACCGCGACGGGGCCCGGCGGCTCGGCCAGGGCCTCCTGCGCGCCCTTTCCGCCGGCCGCCTGTTCGCGCCGCACTACGCCGGGCCGGCGGACGGACCGCGCGCCATCGCCGACTGCCTGGTGATCCAGCAGGGTCCCAACTACGCGCTGGCCAAGCGGATGCAGCAATGGCAGGCCCTGGGATTGCGGGCCGCCGGCCGGCGGGTCTCCTTCAACGTCACCCCGTCCACCACCACCCGGTCGGTGGTGAAGAATCCGGCCCTGGCCGCGGCCTTCCGCGGTGCCGGTGCCTTCGGCATCGAGGTCTTCCGGCCGGAGACCACCAATGCCATCACGGCGGCCCTGCTGGTCCACGACCTGCGCAGCGAGCATGCCGTCGGCAATCCCGCGCGGCCCCTCGACCACCCGCTGGACCTGCTGGCGGCGCAGGCCGGCCACGGCGGGCTGTGGCGGCTTCCCTACCTGCCGCGCAGCGTCCTGCCCCTGGCGGCGGCGCTGGGCTTCCTGCGTCGGTAGGCCGCCGTGGCCGACGGGAACCCGGGCGCCCGCCACCTCTCCCTGCCCGGCGAGGCCGGCGTCATGAGCTTCCGGCGCTGCCGGCACGGCGTGATGGCCTTCCTGACCGCGGACGACACCATCGGCCGGGCGCTCGATCTCTACGGCGAGTTCGCCGAGAGCGAGAACCGCCTGATGGCTGCGTTGCTGCGGTCCGGGGACACGGCGGTGGACGTGGGCTGCAACGTCGGCACGGTGAGCCTCGCCCTTGCTGCCCGGGTGGGCCCCGCGGGACGGGTGCTGGCCCTCGATCCGCAGCGGCTGGTCTTCCAGGCCTTCTGTGCCTCGCTGGCCCTGAACGGGCTGACCCAGGTGCGCGCCTGGCACGCCGCCGCCGGTGCCCGGGAGGGGCGCGTCCGCATGCCGCTGCCCGACCCGCGCCGGCCCTTCAATTTCGGCGCCGCCCGGGTTGCCGGCGAAGGGGACGCCGGGCCGGCCGAGGAGGTGCCGGTCGTCACCCTGGACAGCCTCGCACTCGATGCCTGCCACCTGGTCAAGATCGACGTGGAGGGCATGGATTTCCAGGTGCTGCAGGGCGCCGCGGACCTGGTCCGGCGCTGCCGGCCCTCCATCTACATGGAAGCCAAGACGGGCCCCCACACGCGGTCGGCGATCGCCTGGCTGCAGGAACGGGGCTACCTGTGCCACTGGCATTTCGCCCCGTTCTTCTCGGCGGACAACTTCAACGGCGTCCGGGAGAACGTGTTCGGCGACCGGGGCGACATCAACCTGCTGGCACTGCCCTCCGAGCGGCCGGCCAGGGCGCGGCTGCCGGTCATCGCGGGGCCCGACGCGGACTGGCGGCGGGACTACCGGGCCTTCCTGGATTCCGCCGGCGCCGCCTGAGGGCCCGCGCAGCCGATAGTCCGTTCGGACTATTGCCAACGGACTATGCTCCATGATTGGATACGGAGCCTGATGCCGAACCGCCGCAAGGCCCATCCGGCTCCCGTCCACCCGATCCGCGAGGTTTCCATGAAGCGCTCCCGCCTGCTGCCCGCCCTGCTCGCCGCCACCCTGTCCGCGTCGGCCCACGCCGCCAACTCCATCGCGGAGGTCTATGGCCGGGCCGGTGCCTCGGAGGTCCTCTCGGTGCCCTTCACCAATCCCGGCGTGGCCACCGTCCACGACTACTCGGGCGCCGTGGAGGTGATCGTCTCGGGCACCGGCTTCAGCGCCGGGCCGGCGATCAACGACGCCTTCTACGGAGTCCCCTCGGGGGTCTTCTACAACGACCAGTACTACCAGCTCAACCTGGGCTGGACCGGCGCCGGGCTGGTTCCCTTCGTGGGGGAGGCCCGGAACGCCAACAACTTCATCACCTTCATCGAAGGCGTCGGGGCGGTGACGCCGACGGCCACGCCGGCCTACCGCCCGGACCACGTCTATCGCTTCGTCGTCCAGGTGCCGCTCGCCGCGGGTCCCCTGCAGTTCGGGGTTTCCGACGGCAATTTCAGCGACAACGGGGGCGAGTACCGGATCGAGGTGTACCAGCTGCAGCCGGTGCCCGAGCCGGAAACCTATGCGATGATGCTGGCCGGCCTCGGCGCCCTGGCCGCGGCCACGCGCCGCCGGCGCGCCTGACGCGACCACTGGTTCCTTGACGAGGGCCGGCGACCGCCGGCCCTCGGCGTTTTCGGGGGAGGAGGAAACGTCATGGAACTCAAGGCCATCCGCGGCGACATCACGCGCCTGCCGGTCGATGCCATCGTCAACGCCGCCAACGGCTCCCTGCTCGGCGGCGGCGGCGTGGACGGGGCGATCCACCGGGCGGCCGGTCCCGATCTGCTCGCCGCCTGCGCCGCGCTGGGCGGTTGCCCGACCGGCGATGCCCGGGCAACCCCGGGTTTCCGCCTGCCCGCGCGCTGGATCATCCATGCGGTCGGCCCCCGCTGGCGCGGCGGCGGGCACGGGGAGTCGGCGCTGCTCGCCGGCTGCTACCGGCGCAGCCTGGAGATCGCCGCCGGGCTGCAGGCGCGCAGCATCGCCTTTCCCTGCATCGCCACCGGCATCTACGGTTTCCCCGCCGGCGCGGCGGCGGAGATCGCCGTCGCCACGGTCCGCGCCACCCTCGCCGCCCTGCCGCTGCCGCGCGAGGTGCTGTTCTGCTGCTTCTCGGCCGGCGACCTGGCGCTCTACGAGGCCTTGTTGCCCGGCGCCTGAAGCTCCCGCCGGGCCAGGGCCTCCAGGGCGAACTTCAGCGCCGCCTCGGCCTCCTCCATGCGGTCCCGCGCGCGGCCCAGTTCCTTCACGTCCCGGTAGCGGATCGCGTCGGCCAGGCGCGTCAGGCCCTCGCGCCGCAGGCCCAGGTAGTCGAGCATCTTCTGGCGCACGCCCTCCAGTTCCTCGGTGGGCATGGGCCGGCCGATCAGGTCCACCTCGACGCCGCCGTAACGGGTCGTCGCATTGCGCAGCATCTCCTCCGCGGTCCGTTCGCCCACTTGGCCGGCCGCCACCCGCGCGCCCAGGGTGCGCAGTTCGGAGGCGAGGCTCAGTTCCACCCGCTCCAGCTTCTGGGCGGCGCGGATCAGGGCAAGCCGACCCTTGGCATCAATGCCGGCCGGCGGCGCGCCGAAGCCCAGGCCGACCACCAGCACCAGGATCGCCGAGAAGGCCAGGGTCCGGCGCCGCCCCGTATCCCCGCCCGTGGCGACGCGGGCCGGCGGGCCCGGCAGGATGCCCAGCAGCAGGCCGCAGAAGAACCCGCCGGCATGGGCGCCGTTGTCGATGCCGTCCTGCTGCAGGCCGCTCCAGAACGCATAGACCGTGAACGCCAGGGTCCCCGCGAAAAGGAGCAGGCGCCGCCCTTCGGAGAGCAGGTGATGCCGGCCGGCCAGGGCCGGGGCCAGGGCACCGACGACGCCGAAGATGGCCCCGGAGGCGCCCACCGCGACCCGGTCCATGCCCGAGTACATGCTGACGACGCTGCCGGCAATGCCGCTGAGCAGGTAGATCAACAGGAAATGCCCGGGGCCCTGGAGCCTTTCCAGCAGTCGCCCGAAGGCGTACAGGGCGATCATGTTGCCGAGCAGGTGGTCGATGCCGCCGTGCAGGAAGGTGGCGCTCAGGAGGCGGAAGACCTGGCCCTCCTGGACCAGCACGGGAAAGTTGGCGCCCCAGGACACCAGCTTGCCCGCGTCCGCGCCGGCGAAGCCGCCACCCTTCCAGACGAAGAGGGCGAAGACCAGGGTGTTGGCGGCCACCAGCAGCCGCGTCATCCAGACCGACGGCGGCAGTCCGGAAATCGCCTCCTCCGCCGCCGGCGGGGTGCGGGCGGCCGCTTCCCGGGCACGGACCGGGCGGGCCGAGGCGGCCGGTGCCGCGGCCGCCGTACCCGCGGGCGTGGCCGCCGGGCGGGCCCGGGACAGCAGCGCGAAGGCCCGCCGGCCCTCGTCCAGCCGCTTCGCGGCCTCGGCGCCGTCGATCCGGTAGGCGTTGGCGCGCAGGGAGTCGAGGAGATGCTGGTAGGCGGCCCGCACCTCCTCCTGGCCGGCGCCGGGACGCAGGCCCAGGATCCTGCGGGCTTCTTCCTCGTTCATCGGGGATCTTCCGTGGGTCGTGGCAAGGTCATGCCAACGGGAAATGCGGAAAGTATAGCCTGCCCGCGGATGCTCAAGGTCGGCTCGCGGCCTTCGGGATTGGGCCCCCAATCGCCCGCGATGACAAAAGGAATCGTCCTCAGGCGCGGGCCAGCGCCGGCGGCCGGGAAAGGCGGGCCGCCAGGGCGCCGAGGCCGAGCACGGGCAGTGCGGCGGCGAGCCTTTCCGGTCGGGCGGTGGCCGAGAGTTCCAGGTTCCCGCGCCCGCGGGCCGCCTCCCCCGCCAGGCGCACCACCTGCCGCGCCACCGCCTCGGCCACGTCCACCAGTTCCGCGCGGCCGCCGGCGACCGCCGCCAGCGGGCCGGCGAGAAAAGAATAGTGGGTGCAGCCCAGGACCAGCCGGTCCACGCCCCGGTCCAGCAGCGGCGCGACGCGGGCCGCCACCTCGGCGGCCAGTTCCGGGTCCGCCAGGTGCAGGGTCTCCACCCGCGTCGCCCAGCCCGGACAGGCCTCCACGTGGACCCGCACGTGGCCCGCATGGTCCCGGATCAGCCTCGCCAGGCGTTCGCTGCGGGCGGTGAATTCCGTGGCCAGCACCGCGATGTGGCCGCTGCGGGTCGAGGCGGCGGCCGGCTTGACCCCGGGTTCCACGCCCACCACGGGGACGCCGGCATGGCGCCGGCGCAGCTCGTTGACGGCGGCGGCCGTGGCGGTGTTGCAGGCGACCACCAGCATGCGGCAGCCCGCCGCCACCATGTGGTCGCCGATGGCCAGCACCCGGTCGCGGATGAAGCCGTCCGGGCGCCCGCCATAGGGCACGTGGGCCGTGTCGGCCAGATAGGCCAGGTCGGCCGCGGGCAGGGCGCGTGCCACGGCGGCGAGCACCGACAGGCCGCCGAGGCCGGAATCGAAGATGCCGATCATTCGGGGGCCCTGGCGACCCGGAGGGCGGGGATCGGCGAGGACATCGGTGAATCGCCCATGGCCTCCGGATCCCGCGCCCGGCGGAAGGCCCAGGGCGCCACGCGGCGCCCGGCTCTCGTCGGCGCGCCATCGCGCCGCGGCTCACCCGCGATCGCCCGGATCATGCCCGTTCGGGCGCCTCGCCCCGCAGGCGGGCGAGTTCCTCCAGGGCGTCGGCCAGGCCCGGCACCCGCAGGATGCCGTGGGGCAGCCTGGCCAGCCGGCGCACGCCCCCCCCGCCCGCCCAGATCTCCACCCGCGAAGGCAGCCTGCGGCGCAGGTCCAGGAGCAGCGGCGTGATCCGTCGCGCCGGGAAGGCCAGGCTGAAGGACAGGCCCACCGCCCCGGCCTGCCGGGACTCCGCCGCCGCCGCCACCTCGTGCATCGGGGTTTCGGTCCCGAGGGACAGGCAGTGGGCACCCCGCAGGACCATCAGCGACTGGAGCATCAATATCCCGAGGCCATGGGCCTCCCCGGGCGGCGTGGCCAGCACCATGCCCGGCAGGGCGCCGGCATCGAAGCGGGCGGCGATCGATTCCCGCAGCAGTCCCTGGATGACTTCCGAATAGAGGTGCTCCTCGTGGACGGCAAGCAAGCCGAGGGTCCAGGCCTCGCCCACGGCCTCGGTCAGGGGCGCCACCGTCTCGATGACGAATGCCTGGAGGCCCTGTCGCTCGCGGGCCGCCGCCAGGATCTGCCGGAGGGCGGCGAAATCCTGGCGCCGCAGCAGTTCGAAGACCTGCTCGTGGAAGGCCTGGATGCAGCTCCCGTCGCCCTGGACCAGGCTGCGCAGGGTCGGCATGTCCAGGTGGATCACCGAGGCGGGACGCCGGCCCGTATCCACGAGGCGTTTCACGAAACGCAGCCGCTCCACCTGGTCGGGCGGATAGCAGCGCACGCCGGCCCGGTCCCGGAGCGGGTTGGGAAAGCCGTAGCGACTCTCCCACTTGCGCAGCGCATCCTTGGAGATGCCCAGGTCCCGCTCGAGAAGATCAATTGTAATTGTATGTTTTGTCATCAAAAAACAGAATGTCCTGGACATCCATATCTATGTCGACTAGGATACGCGCCGATCGAAAACCCGGGACGGCGCCCGGATCCCGCGCCGGTCCTTCACCCTCCCTGCCGGACCCTCGCGGGTACCGGCCGAACCATGGAAGACGCAGCGCAGCCGCCGGAACCATCGCCCGACGACCCCTGGGTCGTCCGGCGGGCCCTCGGCAGGGCCACCCGGGCCGACCACGCCCGGCTGAACCGCCACCCTCTGGTCACCGGCATCACCCGCCCGGGTTTTCCCCTGGTCCGTTACGGGATGATATTACGGGCCTACCACCGCTTCTACGCCGCCATGGAGCCCGCCCTGCTGGAATGCATCGGCCGGCTGGGCGTTCCGTTCGATTACGTGCCCCGGGTGAAGCTGCCCTGGCTGCGGAGCGACCTGCAAGCCCTGTCGCTCGCGCCACCGGGGGCGCCCGCCCGCGGGCTCTTCGAGCCGGTGGAGGATTCCGACCTCATCGGCATCCTGTATGCCATCGAGGGTTCCACCGTCGGCGGCCAGGTCGTGGCCCGCCACCTGGCGGAGCACCTCGGCCTCGGACCGGACACCGGTGCCCGCTTCTTCAATGCCTACGGACCCGGAACGACGGATCGCTGGCGGGAGTTCTGCGCCTTTGCCGAATCCATCGCCGGCGACTCCGCCCGTTGCCGCCGGGCGGCGACCGCCGCCGGCAGCGTCTTCGCCGCCCTGGAGAACCTGCTCGATGATTGCCAGCGCCGGACATCCTGACCCGGACGAATACCGGAACCAGCTCGAGGCGGCCCTGCGCGACTGCGCCAGGGAGCCCATCCACCGGATCGGCAGCATCCAGGGCAACGGGGTCCTGGTCGCCTTCGACGCCGCGGACTGGCGGGTCACGGCGGCGAGCGCCAACCTCGACGAACTGCTCCCGCTCTCCGCCGGCGAGGCACTGGGGCGCCCGGCGGAGGAGGTCATCGGCGCCCGGCAGGCGGATCGGCTGCGCAACCTGGCGGACCTCCAGTCCTTCCCCGGCGCCTCGGTGTGGTCCGTGACCCTGGAGCGGGACGGCCGGCCGGCGAACCTGGATGCCCAGGTCTTCCGGGCCGGCGGCCAGGTGGTGGTCGAGATCGAGCGGCAGTGCCTCCCCGAAGGCGACGTCTTCCACGATCTCTTCATTCCTATCCGCGACGCCCTCTGGCGCCTGGAGGCGGAGCAGGACCTGCAGCGCTACGCGGCTGCAGTCGTCGACCAGGTGCGGCTGCTGACCGGCTTCGACCGGGTGATGATGTACCGCTTCGATGCCAACTGGGACGGCGAGGTGATCGCCGAAACGCGGCGCGGCGACCTGGATTCGTACCTGGGCAACCGCTTCCCGGCCTCGGACATCCCGCCCCAGGCGCGGGAGCTCTACACGAAGAACCTGGTGCGCCTGATCGCCGACGTGGACGCGGAGCCGATCCCGCTGGTCACCCGGGACGGCGATCCCGCGGGCATCGACCTCAGCTTCTCCTGGCTGCGCCGCATGTCCCCGGTGCATGTGGAATACCTTCGCAACATGGGCGTCAAGGCCAGCCTCAGCATCTCCCTGGTGCAGAACGGCCGCCTGTGGGGACTGATCGCCTGCCACCACATGGCGCCCCGGTACGTGGCCCTGCGCCAGCGCGAGATGGACGAGTTCATCGGCCGGGTGGTGTCGCTGAAGCTCATCCAGATGGACAGCCAGGAACGCGCCGCCATCAACGGACGCATCCGCGACCTGCTGCACTCGATCACCGAGGGAATCCGCGGCGCCGACGACCTGGATGCCGTGGTTGCCCGCTACCGGCAGGAGTTCCTCGGCGTCGTTCGTGCCGACGGGGCCATCGTGTCGGTCGGCGGCACGCGCCACCGGATCGGCGAGGCGCCCGGCCCCGAGGCCATCGAGGGCATCGTGGCCGTCCTGCGCGGACTCGATCCGGCACCGGTGTTCCATTCCGAGCACCTGGCCGATCTCTGCGCCGGCGTTCCCGAATGCCACGGGGTGGCGTCGGGCATGATGGTCGCCCCCCTGGACCACCAGATGCGCGACTTCGTCATGTGGTTCCGGATGGGCATCCTGCGCACGCTGCGCTGGGCCGGCCAGCCCAACAAGATGGTGGTGCGCGAGGACGGGGTGCTGCGCATCTCGCCGCGGGAATCCTTCGACACCTGGATCGAAACCTACCGGGACAAGTCCATGCCCTGGTCGCAGGTGGAGATCGACGCCGCCAACTCCCTTTCCCTGGCCCTGATCGAGGTGCTCGCCCAGCGGGCCCTGCGTTCCCGCGAGGAGAGCTACCGGCTGCTCGCCGAGAATTCCACGGACATGATCGCGAGCATCGACCTGGCCGGGACCTTCCGCTTCGTGTCGCCGGCCAGCCAGGAACTGCTCGGCATTCCCGCCGACGACATGCTGGGCCGGAAGGTGACCGAGTTCATCATGGAGGAGGACCGTCCGTCGGTCCGGCGGGTGTTCGAGAACCTGATCGAGGCCGGCGGCGCCGTGACGACCCTCGTCCGCGCGGCCGCCCGGGACGGCCGCGCGGTCTGGGTCGAGGCCACCGTCAAGCGCACCCGGGGTCCGAGCGGCATGGACGAACTGGTAATGAACGCCCGGGACGTGACGCAACGCCATACCTACCAGCTCGCCATCGAGGAGGTGCACCGGCGCAATGCCCGCATCCTCGACGCCGCCGGCGACGGCCTGGTCAGCCTGAACGGGGAGGGCCGCATCGTCTACGCGAACGAAGTGGCCCTGCGCATGCTCGGGCGGGACGAGCGCTCGGTGATCGGCGCCCATTGCTGCGCCGTCCTCTGCGGCAACGATGCGCACGGAACCCGGATGGACGCGGACCACTGCCCCTTCCTGAGCACCCTGCGGGACGGGGAGACCCGGCAGGGGGAACTGGCCATCCTCCAGGCCGACGGCCATCCGGGCCAGGTCGCGGGCTACGTCTGCACGCCGCTGCGCGAGGATGGCGTCATGAGCGGCTGCGTCGTCGTCTTCGCCGAGCGCGGCCACGGACGCGCCCGGGACGAGGCCCAGGCCACCGACGTGATCATCGAGCAGGCTTCGGAGGCGGTGATGGTCACCGACGCCGAGGGGCGGATCACCTCGGTGAACCGGGCCTTCACCGAGATCACCGGCTATTCCGCGGAGGAGGCCACCGGCAAGACCCCGCGCATCCTCAAGTCCGGGGTCCACACGCCGCACTTCTACCAGGAATTCTGGAAGACCCTGGAAGCCCAGCACCGCTGGGTCGGCGAGGTGTGGAACCGGCGCAGGAACGGCGAGATCTACCCCCAGTGGGGCAGCGTCACGGCGGTGCTCGACCACGAAGGCCGGCCGCGCAACTACGTTGCCGTGTTCTCCGACATCTCCAAGGCCAAGCAGGCCGAGGAGAAGCTCTACTACCTGGCCAACCACGACACCCTGACCGGCCTGCCCAACCGGATGCGCTTCTCCGAGCAGCTCGGGCGCGCCATCGAGCGCGCCAAGCGCACCCGCGCGAGCCTGGCGGTCGCCTTCGTCGACCTGGACCGGTTCAAGATCATCAACGACACCCTCGGCCATGCCGTCGGGGACCTCTACCTGAAGAAGCTCGCCGAGCGGCTCCAGGCATCCACCCGCCGGCAGGACACGCTGGCCCGCTGGGGCGGCGACGAGTTCGTCATCGTGCTGGAGGATGTCACCGACCGGGCGGGAATATCCGAGGCGGTCACGCGGCTCCTCTGCCGCCTGGCCGAGCCCATCCACGTGGAGGGGCAGGAACTGGTGCCCACCGCCAGCGTGGGCATCAGCATCTTTCCCGAGGACGGCTCCCTGCCGGGAGACCTGATCAAGGCGGCCGACGCCGCCATGTACCGCGCCAAGGAGCTGGGCCGCAACCGCTTCGAGTTCTATACCGAGCGCATGCAGGAGGAGTTGAACCAGAAGTTCAGCCTGGCCGGCGAGATCCGCCGCGCGCTGGCGGGCGGGGAATTCCGCCTCCATTTCCAGCCGCAGGTGGACGCGCGCAGCGGCGGCGTGATCGGCGTCGAGGCCCTGGCGCGCTGGCAGCATCCCACGCGCGGCCTCCTGGGGCCGGCCAGCTTCATTCCCCTGGCCGAGGAGATCGGTCTGATCTCCGAGTTCGGCGACTGGGTGTTGCACGAGTCCTGCCGCCAGATGCGCGAGTGGCGGGACAATGGCGTCCCCGTGCCGCGGGTCGCCGTCAACGTGGCCCCCGCGCAGCTGAAGGAGGGCTTCGTGGACGCCGTGGGGCACGCCCTGCGCGAGTCGGGCATTCCGGCGCAGGCCCTGGAGATCGAGATCACCGAGGGAGCGCTGGAGGCGGGCGATGCGGTCCGCCAGGTTTTCGAGCGCCTGCGCGACCTGGGGGTCCTGCTGTCGGTGGATGACTTCGGGACCGGCTATTCCTCCCTGTCCCACATCAAGCTGTTCCCCATCACCTGCTTCAAGATCGACAAGTCCTTCGTCGATGGCATCCCGCAGAACGACGCGGACGTGGCCATCGTGCGGACCATCCTGGCCCTGGGCACCAGCCTGCACGTGGAGATCGTCGCCGAGGGGGTCGAGACGGCGGAGCAGGCCGATTTCCTCCGCTCGGCCGGCGTCACCAACATCCAGGGCTTCTTCTACGGGCGGCCCATGCCCCCGGCCGTGCTGGCCGAGTTCCTGGGCGGCTACTCCCCGGCGGGGCGCTGAGGCCCCGCCGCGCGGCGCTCAGTGCGCCGCCGCGGTCCGGACCGGAATCTTCCCGATCCGCGCCTGCCATTCCTTCGGCCCGGTCTCATGCACCGAGGTGCCGGCGGAGTCCACCGCCACCGTCACCGGCATGTCCCGCACGTCGAATTCGTAGATGGCCTCCATGCCCAGGTCGGCGAAGCCGACCACCCTGGCCGACTTGATGGCCTTGGCCACCAGGTAGGCGGCGCCGCCGACGGCCATCAGGTAGGCGGACTTGTTGTCCCGGATGGCCTCGATGGCCGTCGGCCCGCGCTCGGACTTGCCGACCATGGAGATGAGGCCGGTCTTCTCCAGCATCATGCGGGTGAACTTGTCCATGCGGGTGGCCGTGGTGGGGCCGGCGGGGCCCACCACCTCGTCGCGCACCGGGTCCACGGGGCCCACGTAGTAGATCACCCGGTTCGTGAAGTCGACGGGCAGCTTCTCGCCCCGGGCCAGCATGTCGGAGATGCGCTTGTGGGCGGCGTCGCGGCCGGTGAGCATCTTCCCGTTCAGCAGCAGCTTCTGGCCCGGCTTCCAGGCGGCGACTTCGTCCTTCGTCAGCGTGTCGAGGTTGACCCGGGTGGCGGATTTCAGGTCCGGCGTCCAGGTGACGGCGGGCCAGTCCTCGAGCCGCGGCGGCTCGATCCTCGCCGGACCGGAGCCGTCCAGGTGGAAGTGGCAGTGGCGGGTCGCCGCGCAGTTGGGCACCAGGGCCACGGGCAGGTTGGCGGCGTGGCAGGGGTAGTCCAGCACCTTGACGTCGAGGACCGTGGTGAGGCCGCCCAGGCCCTGGGCGCCGATCCCCAGCGCATTGATCTTCTCGTAGAGTTCGAGGCGCAGCTCCTCGGCCCGGGTGAGTGTGTCGCCCCGGGCCCCGCGGGCCTTCAGCTCCTGGATGTCCACCGGCGCCATGATGGATTCCTTGGCCAGCAGCATGGCCTTCTCCGGGGTGCCGCCGATGCCGATGCCGATGATGCCCGGCGGGCACCAGCCGGCGCCCATCTCGGGGATCTTGTGCAGCACCCAGTCCACCAGGTCGTCCGAGGGGTTCAGCATGGCGAACTTGGACTTGGCCTCCGAGCCGCCGCCCTTGGCGGCGCAGATGACCTCCACGTGGTCACCGGGGACGATCTCGAAATGGACCACGGCCGGCGTGTTGTCCTTCGTGTTCCTGCGGCTGCCGGCCGGGTCGGCCAGCACGGAGGCGCGCAGCGGATTGTCGGGGTTGGCGTAGGCCCGGCGCACGCCCTCGTCGATCATCTGCTGCAGGCCCATGGTGGCGTCGGGCCAGGTCACGTTCATCCCCACCTTCAGGAAGACCATGCCGATGCCGGTGTCCTGGCAGATGGGCCGGTGGCCCTCGGCGGCCATGCGGGAGTTGGTCAGGATCTGCGCGATGGCGTCCTTGGCGGCGGGGGATTCCTCGCGGTCGTAGGCCTCGCCCAGGGCGCGGATGTAATCGAGGGGATGGTAGTAGCTGATGTACTGGAAGGCATCGGCCACGGAGGAGATCAGGTCTTCCTGCTTGATGGCGGTCATGGGGTGCTCCGGCGGTCAGTGGTGCTTGCTGCTCATCAGCAGCGTCGAGGTGACGAGCTTGTCGGTCCAGGCGATGGCGATGGCGGAGGCGAGGAAGGCGACGTGGATGCCTACCTGGGCGATGATCACCCGGTCCTCCAGTTGCCCCGCGTTGATGAAGGTCTTCAGCAGGTGGATCGAGGAGATGCCGATCAGGGCCATGGCCAGCTTGACCTTCAAGACCCCCGCGTTGACATGGGAAAGCCACTCGGGCTGGTCCGGGTGGCCCTCCAGGTCCAGGCGGGAGACGAAGGTCTCGTAGCCGCCGATGATCACCATGATCAGCAGGTTGGCGATCATCACCACGTCGATCAGGCCGAGGACGATCAGCATGATGTCCGCTTCGCCCAGGCTTCCCGCCTTGGTGATCAGGTGGGTCAGTTCGTGCATGAACTGGTAGACATAGACGCCCTGGGCGGCGATCAGGCCCAGGTACAGGGGAGCCTGCAGCCAGCGGCTCCAGAAGATGAAGCCCTCGAGGGCCTTCACGGATTTCTGCATGGAATTCACGGGGGATCGGGCGCCGGAAGAGGAGGCCGGATTTTACACGCGCGCCGGAATGCTGCGCCGCGCAAAGGGAGGCGGCAGCGTAAGTCGCGCGTAAGCCTCTTCCTGTGAAATGGCGGCGCCCCTAGAATAGCGTGCGGAAAAAAGAGCGGCCCCCATGCGGGCCGGATCGACGGGAGGAGCGCCGGGAAGCGTGCCCGGCACTTGTCCTGTTTCCTGAATCCCAGAATTCAACGAATAGGAGAAGTGCAGATGTCCACGATCGAATCGGTTTCCACCGAAACCCGCGTCTTCCCCCCGTCCGAGGAAACCGTCAAGCGCGCCGCCGTCTCCGGCATGGATGCCTACAAGGCCCTGTGCAAGGAGGCCGACCAGGACTACGCGGGCTTCTGGGCCCGCCTGGCCAACGAGCACGTGACGTGGAAGCAGCCCTTCACCAAGTCCCTGGACGAATCCGAGGCGCCCTTCTACAAGTGGTTCACCGACGGCAAGCTGAACGTCTCCTACAACTGCCTGGACCGCAACGTCGAGGCCGGCATGGGCGACAAGGTCGCGCTGGTCTTCGAGGCGGACGACGGCAAGGTCACCAAGGTCACCTACAAGGACCTGCTGGCCCGGGTCAACCGCTTCGCCAACGGCCTGCGGGCCCAGGGCGTCAAGAAGGGCGACCGGGTGCTGATCTACGTGGCCATGTCCATCGAGGGCGTGGTGGCGATGCAGGCCTGCGCCCGCATCGGTGCCGTCCATTCCGTGGTCTTCGGCGGCTTCTCCGCCAAGTCCCTGGAGGAGCGCATCCTGGACGCCGGCGCGTCGGCCGTCATCACCATGGACGAGCAGTGCCGGGGCGGCAAGGCGATCCCCCTGAAGCCCGCCGTGGACGAGGCCCTGGCCATGGCCAGCGGCCACCAGGTCAAGGCCGTGGTGGTGGTCAAGCGCACGGGCGGCAACTGCAACATGGTCGCCGGCCGCGACGTCTGGTATGACGACATCTGCGCCGGCCAGTCCGACGTCTGCGAGCCCGAGTGGGTCGAGGCCGAGCACCCGCTGTTCCTGCTCTACACCTCCGGCTCCACCGGCAAGCCCAAGGGCGTTCAGCACTCGACCGGCGGCTACCTGCTGCATGCCATCATGACCATGAAGTGGACCTTCGACAT
>JAEUNJ010000256.1 GCA_016791145.1 Rhodocyclaceae bacterium
AGGAGCAGAAGCAGACCTGGCTGCACAAGGTGGTGAGCGGCGAGTGGGGCAGCACGATGAACCTCACCGAGCCGCAGGCCGGCTCCGACCTCGCCGCCACCCGCACCCGCGCCGAGCCGCAGGCCGACGGCAGCCACAGGCTGTTCGGCCAGAAGATCTTCATCTCCTACGGCGAGCACGGCCTCACGCCCAACATCGTGCATCTGGTGCTGGCCCGCCTGCCCGACGCGCCCCCCGGCGTGAAGGGCATCTCCATGTTCCTGGTGCCCAAGTTCCTGGTGAACGCCGACGGCAGCCTGGGGGCGAGGAACGACATCCGCTGCATCGCCATCGAGGAGAAGCTGGGCATCCACGGCAGCCCCACCTGCGCCCTCTCCTACGGCGACGGGGGCGGCGCCACCGGCTGGCTGGTGGGCGAGCCCAACCGCGGCCTCGAATACATGTTCGTCATGATGAACGAGGCCCGCTTCGGCGTCGGCGTGCAGGGCGTCGGCCTCGGCGAGGCGGCCTGGCAGAAGGCCGCGGCCTTCGCCAAGGAACGCGTCCAGGGCCGCGACGCCGTCACCGGCGAGAACCGGGTGCCCATCGTCCGCCACCCGGACGTCAAGCGCATGCTGCTCGCCATGCGGTCCCGGATCATGGCCGCCCGCTGCCTGCTCTACACGGCGGCCGGCTGGTTCGACATCGCCGACCACCACCCGGACAAGGCCGTCGCCGACAAGCACCGCCGCTACGTGGACCTGCTGATGCCGGTGGCCAAGGGCTGGAGCACGGAGATGGGCAACGAGGTCTGCGACGTCGCCATCCAGATCTTCGGCGGCATGGGCTTCGTCGAGGAGACCGGCATCGCCCAGCACTTCCGCGACGCCCGCATCATCACCATCTACGAGGGCACCACCGGCATCCAGGCCAACGACCTGGTCGGCCGCAAGATCCAGCGGGAAGGCGGCGCGACCCTGCGCGAACTGATCGCCGACATGGGCGCCGACGCCCGGGCCCTGGTCGCCGTGCCCACGCTGGCAGGCCTCGGCGAGGCGCTGGACCGCCAGTACGCGGCGCTCGCCGCCTCCCTGGACTGGATCCTCGCCCAGGGCAGGGAAGCGCCCGGCGCCGTGCTGGCCGGCGCCGTTCCCCTGCTGCACCAGCTGGGCCTGTGCTGCGGCGGCTGGCAGATCGGCCGCGCCGCCCTGGCGGCCCACGGACTGCTGGCCAGGGGCGAGGGCGACGCCGATTACCTCCTCGGTATCATCGGCCTCGCCCGCTTCTACTGCAGCCACCTGCTGCCCCAGGCCGCCGCCCACGGCGAGGCGCTGCGCACCGGCGGCGCCGCGGTGGCGGATTTCGCCGAAGCGGCGCTTTGAAACCGAAGGGCTTCACCACAGAGGACGCAGAGGACACGGAGAAAAACCGGAGGGTTGGCAAGAGCGGCGCGTGCCAGACGGGTGGTCCGAGCCCGATGACCCGGTGGAATTCGCGCGTCCCAATGACTCTGCGGTCTGGTTCCAGGGCTGCCCTTCCTCTGCGTCCTCCGCGTCCTCTGTGGTGAAAGAGAATGTCAACGGCCCGCGCCGCGCCCGTGGGCGAACACACTGCCCAGGATGATCGCCACCCCCAGGTAGAAGGCGGGGCCCAGTTCCCGGGATTCGCCGAGCAGCAGCGCCGCGAGGACAACCGCATAGACGGGTTCCAGGTTCACGGCGAGCTGGGCCGAGAAGACGCTGAGGCGGCGCAGCGCCACCAGCGATAGCGCGAAGGGGAACAGGGTGCAGGCCAGGGCCAGGACCAGCAGCCAGCCTGTGTCGGCCAGTCCCGGCAGCTCGAATTGCGCCCCCAGCAGGGGCCAGGCCGGGATCAGGACGCCGAGCAGCAGCACGCCCGCGCCCATCTCGACGGCGGTCAGGGCCAGGGCCGGCATCTCGGTGGAAAGCCGCTTGTTCTGGGCCGCGAAGACGGCGGCCAGGAGCGCCGCCAGCGCCCCGAGCCAGAAGCCGGATTGCATGGCGGCCGGAATGCCGCCGACCACCAGGGCGATGCCGGGAATCGCCGCCAGCGCCAGCCACAATTCCCGCGGGGCGAAGGGACGGCCGAACAGCACGGGTTCGATGAGGGACAGGAAGACCGGCGCCAGGCCCATGCAGGTGGCAGCCACCGAGGCATTGGCGAGTTTGATGGCGCCGTAGAAACACAGCCAGTGGACGGTGACGAGAACCCCGATGCCGGCGGCCCGGGCCAGGCGGGGTCCGGAGGCGGCCGCCAGGGTCCGCCACACCTGGGGCCACAGGAAGAGGCAGGCGGCGACGATGGCCATGCGCCAGAAGACCAGCGGCAGGGCACCCAGGGAGATCAGCTTGCCGAGGATGGCCGTGAAGCCCCAGAGCAGGACGCAGAGATGGATCTGCACCCGCGGGCCCCAGCGGGCGGGATTGGCGGAAATGCCCACGTTTCGGGTCGTCGCGTGGCAGGCCGGACGGTCAGCGCGACACGAACGTGTTGCAGGTTCCGGGATTACCGCCCTCGATCCCGCGCCTGAACCACTCCATGCGCTGGGCCGACGTGCCGTGGGTGAAGGAATCGGGTACCACCCGGCCCCGGGCCTGCTTCTGCAGGGTGTCGTCGCCGATGGCGGCGGCGGCCGTGAGTATGCCTTCCAGGTCGCCCTTCTCCAGGATGTGGCGCGCCTCGTTGGCCCGGGCCATCCAGACCCCTGCATAGCAGTCTGCCTGCAGTTCCAGGCGTACCGACAACGCATTGGCCTCGCCCTGGGAATGGGCCCGCTGCCGAGCCGCCTGGACCTTGTCCGAAGTGCCCAGGAGGTTCTGCACGTGGTGGCCGATCTCGTGGGCGATCACGTAGGCCTGGGCGGCGTTGCCCGGCGCATGGAAGCGGCGCTCCAGTTCGTCGTAGAAGGCCAGGTCGATATAGACCTTGCGGTCGCCGGGGCAGTAGAAGGGGCCCATGGCGGCGTCGCCCGTGCCGCAGGCCGTCGGCGTGGCCCCGGTGAAGAGGACCAGGGTCGGCTCCTCGTAGGTGCGGCCGTTGGCCCGGAAGATCTCGCCCCAGGTGCGCTCCGTCGAGCCCAACACCTTGCGCACCTGGCGCGTGGCCGGATCGTCGGCGGGCGGCCGGCCGCCCTGCGGCGGCGCGGCCGACTGCATCTGGGAGGCGACGCCGATCACCGTCTGGGGGTCGATGCCGAAGAAATAGCTGGCGACCAGCGCCAGGACGATGGTGCCGATGCCGATGCCGCCGGCCCGCCCCACGGGCATGCCCCGGCGGTCCTCCACGTTCCTGCTTTCCTGCTCGTCGTCGAGCCGCATGGCTCCCTCCCGGTGCGCATCCGCGGCGGCGCCGCGGCCCGGGGGAAGTTTATCGCCGCAAGGCGGTCCTGGCAGCCCGCCGGGCGGCTAGCGCCGGGCCCGCAGCTTGTAGCGCTGGATCTTCCCCGTCGCCGTCTTCGGCAGCTCGTCGATGAACTCGACCCAGCGGGGATACTTGTAGGGGGCGAGCCGCTCCTTCACATGCCGCTGCAGGGCCTCGGCCAGTTCGGGCGAGGGACGCAGGCCGTCCTTGAGGACCACGAAGGCCCGCGGCTTCGTCAGGCCGTCCGCATCCGTGTCGCCGACCACGGCGGCCTCCAGCACCGCCGCATGGGCCACCAGGGCCGATTCCACCTCGATGGGCGACACGTAGATGCCGGAGACCTTGAGCATGTCGTCGCTGCGGCCGGCATAAACGTAATAGCCGTCCGCGGTCCGCGTGTACTTGTCGCCGCTCCGGACCCAGGGGCCGAGGAAGGTGGCCTGGCTGCGCTCCCGGTTGTTCCAGTAGCCGGTCGCGCTGCTCGGCCCGCGGATCTGCAGCTCCCCCGTCTCTCCGTCGCCCAGGACGCGGCCCTCCTCGTCCACCAGGCGCACCTCGTAACCCGGCACGGGCATGCCGGTGGTGCCGTAGCGCAGCGCCCCCGACCGGTTGCTGAGGAAGGTGTTGAGCATCTCCGTGGAGCCCAGGCCGTCCAGCACGTCGACGCCGAAATGCGCCGCCCAGCGGCGGCCCACCTCGGCCGGCAGGGCCTCGCCGGCGGAAACGAAGTGGCGCACCCGCAGCCCCTCCCGGCCGGGGAGGCCCGGGTGGGCCAGCATGGAGGCATACAGGGTGGGGACGGCGAAGAAGAGGCTCGGCCGATGGCGGGCGAGGCGGGCGAAGACCGCTTCCGGCGTCGCCCGCTCCGCCATCAGCAGGGCCGTGGCGCCGTGGGCCAGGGGAAAGGCCAGGCTGTTGCCGAGGCCGTAGGCGAAGAAGAGCTTGGCCGTCGAGAAGATCAGGTCCGAGTCGGCGATGCCGAGGACCAGCCGGCCGTAGTGTTCCGCCACCTGGACCAGGTTGGCGTGCCGATGCACGGTGCCCTTGGGCAGCCCCGTGGACCCGGACGAGTAGATCCAGAAGCAGGCCTCGTCGCGGCAGGTCTCGGCGGCTTCCAGGTCCTCCGGCGCGGCGGCCGCCAGGGCCGGCAGGCTCGCCGCCGCGCCCTCGGCCGGACCGGCGACGACGAGGGCCTTCAGGGAGGGTACCCGGCGGGCGAAGGTCTCGAAGCGCGGCAGCAGCGCCGGGGAGACGACGGCCGCCCGGGCCCGGCTGTCGCGCAGCAGGTGCTCCAGGTCCTGGGCCGGAAGCAGCGTATTCACCGCCACCGGGACAATGCCGGCCTTGATGGCGCCCAGGAAGACGGAAGGAAAGTCGATGCCGTCGTGCAGGCAGAGCAGCACCCGCTCCTCGGGGCGCAGGCCGAGGCCGAGCAGCGCGTTGCCGCAGCGGTTCGCCCGCGCGGCGAGCTCGCCGAAGCTGTATTCCCCGGCGTCGTCGATGTAGGCGATCCTGTCCCGCCGCCCGGCCCGCAGGTTGCGCTCCAGGAGGTCGTGGGCGGCGTTGTAGTCGCGCGGGACCTCCACCCGTGGTGGCGTGACGCTGTGATCGGCGCTGCTGAGACCCGGCATGCCCTCGCCTCCTCGGCGGCTGGGTTGGGGGATGCTGCGTCCTGGTCGCCGGCTCTGCCGGCCGGCGGGTGGATGGCCGCCGGCGCGGCGGCGGTTCCCGACCCGCGGGAGCCGCGCGCCCGATGCCGGAGAGCGTCGCGGCAGGCTAGCAGGCGGGTCCCCGCCGACCTTTGACGTGCGTCAAGCCGGTGGAGGTCGAACAGTTTCCTTTTCAACGGTACCCGGATCCGGCATCCCGGGCGCCCGGCGGCCGCGGGCCGGCGGGTCAGCCCAGCGCGCCGGCGAGGCTGCCGACGCCCAGACCGATGCCGAGCAGGACCAGGGCGATGATCAACAGGCTGGCGAAGGGGTAGGCCGGACGCGGAAATCCGCCCTGCGCATCGCGTCCGCCTGCAGCCCCCCTGCGCCGTTCCATGCCGGTCCTTCCGGGAAAGACGGGCCGATTGTGCGGAATGCGCCGGACCGGGGCAATTGGACGGAAGCACTAGTACCGAGGTATGAGGGACCTTCCCCGGTCGATCGTCTATGATGACGGGGAACTCCTGTGGGAGGTCCGGTGAAGGTCCTGGTCGTCGACGATCATGCGCTGGTTCGGGAAGGCCTGCGGCACGTGCTGCAAGACCTGGACGGCGAGCCGGTGCGGATCGTGGAGGCGGCGAGTGCCGCCGACGCGCTGGCCCAGGCGCGCGGCCATCCGGACCTGGACCTGGTGCTGCTGGACCTGCGCCTGCCCGACGCCAGCGGCCTCGACACCCTGCTGGAACTGGGCCGGGTGGTTCCGGATCTCCCCGTGGTGCTCCTTTCCGGGGAGGAGTCCGCGGATGTGATGCATACGGCATTCGACCGCGGGGCGGCGGGCTTCATCCCCAAGTCTTCGCTTTCCGACGTGCTGCTCTCGGCCCTGCGCCTCGTGATGGCAGGCGGCATCTACGTGCCGCCCGCGATGCTGGGCCGCCCTCCGGAGGCCCGCGCCGCGCCGGCGCGTCCCGCCTTCGACCCGGTGGCGGCGGCGCGCCTCGACATCACCGAACGGCAGGCGGAGGTCCTGCGCCTGGTGCTCCAGGGCCTGTCGAACAAGGAGATCTGCCGCGTCCTCGACCTGGCCGAGCCGACGGTAAAGGTCCACGTCAGCGCCCTGCTGCGGGCGCTGGACGTGAAGAGCCGGACGCAACTCGTTCTCGCCGCGGCGGGCCGGGGCATCATCCCCGTGGAGGCCATCCGCACGATCCCCGGGGAGGCTTGAGGGGGAAGCCGGACGAACCGGGAAATGTGTCTGGCATTGTCGCCGGCGTTCAGGGTGCGGCGGTCATCCGTCGCAGCAGGGCCCGCAACCGGGCCGGCTGCAGGGGTTTGCGCAACAGGGGCCAGCCGGCCTCGGCCGCCAGCCGCTGCAATTCGGCGTCGGTGTCGCCGCTGACCAGGGCCACCGGCAGCCCGGTGCCGAAGACCGCCTGGAACCGGTGTCCCACCGCGAAACCCGTCTCCCCGTCGGCGAGGCGGCAGTCGGCGACGAGCATGGCCGGGACGGCCCCGGCGTCCGCCAGTGCGGCCAGCACCTCCTCGCCTCCGGCGCCAGCGAAGACGCGGCACCCCCAGCCCGCCAGGACCGCCTGCATGGCCTGCCGGACCAGGGGATCGTCGTCCACCACCGCCACGTCCATCGCCGACATGTCTTCGGTCCCGGCCATCCCCGCCCCGTCACCCTCGGACCCGGGGTCGGCGAGCGGCACCTGCAGCGAGAACACCGATCCGCGCCCGACCCGGGAATGCAGCCCGACCGGGTGATCGAGCAGCCGCGCCGTGCGCTGGACGATGGCCAGCCCCAGGCCCAGGCCCTTGGTCCGGTCGCGTTCGCCGTGGCCGAGCTGGAAGAACTCCTTGAACACCTCCCGCCGGTATTCCTCGGGGATGCCCGGCCCGGTGTCCCAGACTTCGATCCGGGCCGCGCGGCCGCGGCGCCGGACACCGACCAGCACGCCGCCCCGGACGGTATGCCGGATGGCGTTGGCGAGCAGGTTGAGGAGGATGCGTTCGAGCAGCACCGGGTCGCTGTCGACCCAGAGACCGGTCCGGCGGATCTTCAGGCGGAGCCCCTTGTCGGCTGCGAGGGCCCGGTGGTCCTCGGCCAGGCGCGCCATCAGCTGCCCGAGGCTCAGGGGGCGGCGGTGGGGCCGGGTGACGCCGGCGTCCAGGCGGGAAATGTCGAGCAGGGCATCCAGCAGGTCCTGCATGGCCCGCACCGAGTTTTCCACGTGAGCGATCACTTCCCGGGTTTCCGGCGAGTGCTGCAGTCGCGACAGCCGGGAGACGAACAGCCCGAGGGCATGCATCGGCTGGCGCAGGTCGTGGCTGGCGGCGGCAAGGAAACGCGATTGGGCAGCGGTGGCGGCTTCCGCCGCGTCCTTCTTGCGGCGGATCTCGGCCGTCGCCTCGTCGATGCGGCTTTGCAGGTGTTCCCGCGCCGACTCGATGCGCGCCGCCATCTCGTTCACCCCGACCTCCAGCTGCCTGAGGCTTCCCCCCGCGTCCGGCACCACGCGGGCCGCGAGATCGCCGGCGCCGATGCGCTCGACCACTTCCGCCAAACGGAGGATGGGGCGTGTCACGCCCCGGGAGATGGCCCGGGCCAGGAGCCAGGCCAGCACCAGCCCGCCGAGCAGCACGCCGATGCCGTAAAGCACCAGCCTCCGCTTCTCCGGCCACAGGGAATCCCGCGACAGGTCCACCACCAGGTGGCCGAGGACTTGCGGGGCCTGGGCCGCCCCGGGTTCGG
>JAEUNJ010000295.1 GCA_016791145.1 Rhodocyclaceae bacterium
GGCTACGTGGGCTACGAGGAGGGCGGCTACCTGACCGAGCAGGTGCGCCGCAAGCCCTATTCGGTGATCCTCTTCGACGAGGTGGAGAAGGCCCATCCGGACGTTTTCAACGTGCTGCTGCAGGTCCTCGACGACGGGCGCATGACCGACGGCCAGGGCCGCACCGTGGACTTCAAGAACACCGTGATCGTGATGACCTCCAACCTGGGTTCCCAGATGATCCAGCAGATGTCCGGCGACGATTACCAGGTGATCAAGCTGGCGGTGATGGCCGAGGTGAAGACCCATTTCCGGCCCGAGTTCGTGAACCGGATCGACGAGATCGTCGTCTTCCATGCGCTGGACGAGAAGCACATCGCCGGCATCGCGCGGATCCAGGTCGGCTACCTGGAGCGCCGGCTGGCCCGGCTGGAAATGTCCCTGGAGGTGGACGACAGGGCCCTGGCGGAACTGGCCAGGGCGGGCTTCGACCCGGTCTTCGGGGCGCGGCCGCTGAAGCGGGCGATCCAGGAGCGCGTCGAGAACCCGCTGGCCAAGGCCATCCTGGAGGGGCGCTTCGCGGCCAAGGACCGGGTGCGGGTGACCGTGGGCAAGGGCGGGACCATCGCCTTCGAGAAGGCCTGAGGAAGCCGTAACCGTTCACGGTGCGCTGCGGGCGGCGGGGGCCGTCCCGCACCGCCTGGTTTATCCTTCGCGCTTCCCCGTCGCAGCGAAAGGCAGACCGTGACGACCCCCCAGCCCGGCATCCTGGCGCCGCTTCCCCACGCGGCGCGCTATCTCTCCTTCTCCCTCTACGCCGCCTCCGCCGCGCCGCGGGCCCTGAAGGACCTTTGCGCGGTGGCCGACGGCGACAGCCTGGTGGTCGGCATCGGCGCTTCCCTGGTGTCCGCCCTCGGCAAGGAGATTCCCGGTCTCAAGCCCTTCCCCTCCTGGTCCCACCTGGGCGTGGACATCCCCTCCACGCCCCACGCCCTGTGGTGCTGGCTGCGCGACGACGACCGGGGCGAACTGGTGAATCGTTCCCGGCAGATCACCCACCTGCTGGAGCAGGCCTTCGACCCGGCCGGCAGCGCCGACGCCTTCTCCTACGGCAGCGGCCGGGACCTGACGGGTTTCGAGGACGGCACCGAGAACCCCACCGGCGCGGACGCCGACCGGGCCGCCATCTTCCACGGGCAGGGGGCGGGCCTCGACGGCTCCAGCTTCGTGGCCGTGCAGCAATGGCGCCACGACATGGAGCGCTTCGAGGCCATGGACCCGGAGACCCAGGACAAGGTCATCGGCCGCCACAAGGCCGGCAACGAGGAGATGGACGACGCGCCGCCCTCGGCCCACGTGAAGCGCACGGCCCAGGAGGAATTCGCGCCCGAGGCCTTCGTGCTGCGCCGCTCCATGCCCTGGTCGGACCAGCATTCGGCCGGATTGATGTTCGTCGCCTTCGGGCGCAGCTTCGCCGCCTTCGAGGCCCAGCTGCACCGCATGGTCGGCCTGGACGACGGCATCGTGGACAGCCTGTTCCGCTTCACCCATCCGCTCGACGGCGCCTATTTCTGGTGCCCGCCGATGGCGGATGGACGGCTGGACCTGCGGGCCCTGGGGCTCTGATCTCCTGGAAAAGCGCATGAGGTTCGCAAGTCCTGCCCGGCGCGCCCTGGGCGCGCTGCTGCTGGCCATGGCCGTCGGCGCCGTCCACGCCAAGGTCGCCGCGCCCCGGGCGGTGACGCCGCGCGGCCCCCTGGCCGCGGACGAGGCCAATACCGTCGAGATCTTCCGCAAGTGGAGTCCGTCGGTGGTCTACATCACCACCCTGGACAAGGTGCTGAACCTGTGGACGCTTGACGTGCGGGAGGTGCCGCGGGGCACCGGTTCCGGCTTCGTCTGGGACGACCAGGGGCACGTCGTCACCAATTTCCACGTCATCGCGGGGGCCCGGGCAGCGCAGGTGCGCCTGTCCGACCAGCGCAGCTTCGCGGCGGAACTGGTCGGCGTGAGCCCGGAGAACGATCTCGCCGTCCTGCGCATCAAGGTGCCGGAACGCAAGCCGGAACCGCTCCTGCTGGGCAGCAGCCGGGACCTGCTCGTGGGCCAGCGGGTGGTCGCCATCGGCAACCCCTTCGGCCTGGACCACACGCTGACCACCGGCGTGATCTCCGCCCTGGACCGGTCCATCGACGGGGAAGGCGGCGCCATCCACCACCTGATCCAGACCGACGCGGCCATCAACCCGGGCAACTCCGGCGGGCCGCTGCTGGATTCGGCCGGTCGGCTGATCGGCGTGAATACGGCCATCTACAGCCCGTCCGGGGCCAGCGCCGGCATCGGCTTCGCCGTGCCCGCCGACAAGGTGAACCGCGTCGTGCCGGAACTGATCGCCTACGGCCAGTACCGGCCGCCGTCCATGGGCATCACCGTGCTCGACCGGGTCAGCGTCGCGGTCATCCGGCAACTGGGCATCAAGGGCGCGCTGATCCTGGAGGTCGCCCCCGGGTCCCCCGCCGAGCGCGCCGGCCTGAAGGGCAGCCGGCTCGTGCGGGCCGGCTCGATCGTTCCCGGGGACGTGATCCAGAGCCTGGACGGCAAGCCCGTCGAGGGAAGCTCCGACCTCGACAAGCTGCTGGACGGCCGGAATGCGGGGGAGCGGGTCACCCTCGGCGTCTGGCGCGAGGGCGCGACCCGGCAGGTGACGGTCACGCTGGCGCCGGGCGGGCGCTGAGCATTCCGTGGGCATGAGGCGCGCTTCGGCATCGCTCGGGATCGCGCTGGCGGCATGGTGCGCCGCCGCCGCGCCCGCCGGCCGCGTCCCGGGACTGGGCGAGGAGGGCCAGGCCGGCTGGCGGGAATACATCGAGGCGCCGGACCATCGCGCCTTCGCCATCGCCCCCGGAGGGGCCTGGAGCTGGGTGTCCGGCGCCCGCTCCGCCGCGGAGGCGCGGGAGAAGGTCCTGTCCGACTGCCGCGCGCGGACCGTCCACCCCTGCCTGTCCTACGCCGTGGACGACAAGACCGTCCTGGACGCCGCCGCCTGGAAAGGCGTCTGGTCCCCCTACGCGACGCGGGAGCAGGCCGGCCGGGCAATCCCCGGCAAGAATCCCGGCCAGCGCATGTTCGACCTGGCCTTCGCCGATCCCGCCGGCAAGGCGACGCGCCTGTCGGACCTGCGGGGAAAGGCCGTGGTGCTGCATTTCTGGGGATCCTGGTGCGGCCCCTGCCGCCGCGAGCTCCCCGACCTGCAGAAACTCGTGGAATCCCTGGAGGGCAGCCGCGACGTGGCCTTCGTCCTCCTGCAGGTGCGCGAGCCCATCGCCGTGGCCCGGCGCTGGGCGCAGGCGCAGAAGCTGCGCCTGCCCCTGTCGGACTCCGGCACGACGGGCGAGGACGACGCCTGGCTGCGCCTGGCCGGGGGCCGGCGGGTCCCCGACCGGGAACTGGCGAAGAACTTCCCGACCACCTTCATCCTCGACCGCCACGGGCTGGTGGTGTTCGCCCAGGTGGGGCCGGTGCCCGACTGGCCCGCCTACCGGGAAGTGCTCCTCGACGTGGCCGCCCGGTCGGGACGGTAGGGCCCCGACTTGCTGACCCGGGTCTGACCTACCCTTGATCCGCGTCAACGGGTCAATTCAGCATAGGGTTATATTCCGATCATCTGCTCCGGCCCGAAGGATGGGGCCTGCGGCCGGGGTGCGAATCGAGAGGGAGATCATCATGAGCATCCGCAGTCCATTCCTGGCGGCGATCCTGCTGGGCGCCGCCGTCTCCAACGTCCTGGCCTACGAGGGCGACCTGAAGCGGGGCCGCATGTATTACCGCCAGGTCTGCACGGCCTGCCACCAGGCCGGCGGCAAGACCATCGCCCCGAACGAGAAGACCAAGGCCGAGTGGGCTGCCTACATCAAGGCCGACAAGCACGACAAGACCGGCAAGAGCAATCCGTCGGTCAAGTACTTCACGACCAAGCCCTACCGGGAAAGCATCAAGGCGAGCAACAAGGTGGCGGAAAAGCTGCTGAACGTGCCCGACCAGGAGCTCTACACCGATCTCCAGGCCTGGGTCCAGTACAGCGCCAAGGATTCCGACAACCCGTCCGGCTGCAACTGAGCGGAGGTTCGCGATGGCCTCCGGCGCCGGCGATGCCGCCGGCCCGTCGCTGTTCGACGGCCTGCGGCGCGATTACCAAGCCCTTTTCGGCGATTCCTGGTCGCCCTACCTGGGGGCGGTGCTGCTCGTCGCCGTCCTCACCGCCCTGATGGCCAGCGGCCAGTTCTGGGGCATTTTCGGCGGGCTGAAGCTCTGGGGAGACTGGCTGAACAACGCCATCGGCCTCGGACCCCTCCTGGGCCTCAAGGCGGACCTGGAAAGCCCCGTGATGCACCGCATGTCCCTGATGAACGGGACCCTCGTGGCGGGGGCCTTCGCGGCGGCCCTGCTCGGGCGCCAGTTCGCCATGCACCGGGCGCCGAAGCTGGAATACGTGTGGGGGGCCCTGGGCGGCGTCCTGATGGGCGTCGGCGCGAGCCTCGCCGGCGGCTGCACCACCGGCGGATTCTTCACGCCCATCGTCCATGGGTCGCCCGCCGGGTGGGCCATGGCGGCCGGGCTGATCCTCGGCGCCCTGGTCGGCCTCAAGCTGCTGCTCTGGACCCTGGAGCACGTCCAGTGGGGCATGGCGGCTCCGCCCACCGGGGACGATCCCGGCCTGCGCGACTGGCACCCGCTGGCCGGCTGGCTGGTGCTCGCGGGGGCCGTCCTCTGGGCCATGTCCTGGGCCGCGTCCGGCGATGCGAAGCTGGTCTCCCGCGCCATCCTGATCCTCGCCGGGCTGTCCATCGGATTCGTGATGCAGCGTTCCCGCCTGTGCTTCGCGCGGGCCATGCGCGAGCCCTTCATGACGGCGGAGGGGGAGATGACCAAGGCCATCATCCTCGCCCTGGCGCTGGCGATGCCGGTTGCCGCCCTCCTGTTCGAGAAGAAGGTGCTGGATCCCTACCTGGCCATCCCACCCACCTTCTGGATCGGTTCGCTGGCCGGCGGCATCCTGTTCGGCGTGGGCATGGTCTTCGCCGGCGGGTGCGCCTCCGGTGCCCTGTGGCGCATGGGCGAGGGGCACCTGAAGCTGTGGGTCGCCACCTTCGCCTTCGCCTGGTCCGGGTCCACCTTTTCCGCCCTGGCCAAGGGGTGGAACCTGCTCGCCGTCGAGCAGAACATCGACACCATGCTGGACGAGACACGGGTCGGGACCCAGGTCTTCCTGCCCCAGGTGCTCGATGGCTGGCTGCCGGCCCTGCTCCTGTCCTACGGCATCCTGGTCGCCTGGTACCTGCTCGTCCGCTACAACGAATCCACCGAGAAATTCACCGTCCTCTGAGAGGAGCCCTGTCATGACAAACGTTCGCAAGACCCTGCTGGTGGCCCTGGCGGCCGCGTTTCCCCTCGCCCTTCCCCTGGCCTTGCCGTCGTCCATCCTGACGGGCGGGGAGGCCCTGGCCCAGGCGAGCCAGTTGCAGCCGAAGGAGGGCTGGTACCGGAACCTGGTGGATACCGACTTCGTGAAGCCCTACGTGGAGATCCCGCCGCGCAAGGACGTCACCATCATCGACGCGCGGCCGGCGGCGCGCCAGTACGATCCCGGCCACCTTCCCGGGGCGATCAACATCCCGGATTCCCGGTTCGACCAGATGACGAACCTGCTGCCCGAGGACAAGGCGAAGCTGATCATCGTCTACTGCGGCGGCCTCGAGTGTCCCCTCAGCCACAACGTGGCCCACAAGCTGGAAAAGCTCGGCTACACGAACATCAAGGTCTATCCGGAGGGCAACCCCGAGTGGGCGAAGCGGGGTCTCGCCCTGGCGGTGAGCACCGCCTACGTGAAGAAGCTGATGGACGACAAGGAGAAGTTCCTGCTGATCGATGCCCGGCCCAAGCGGGTGTTCGACAAGGGCTACATCCCGGGGGCGTTGAACATCTCCGACACCGATTTCGAGAAGAACGTGGACAAGCTTCCCGCCGACAAGGGGATGCTCCTGGTCTATTACTGCGGCGGCTGGGAGTGCGTGCTGTCCGACAAGTCCGCCGAGAAGGCGCGCAAGCTCGGCTACACCAACGTCCGCGTGTACAACGCCGGATTCCCGGAGTGGGCGAAGGCCCACCCGACCCTGGTCGCCGGCGGTGAGGCGCCCGCCGCCGCCGCCAAGGCGCCGGAGATCGTCGGCGGCAAGGACAAGGGCTCCATCGCGGTGGCGTCCTTCGACAAGGTCGTCAAGGAGGCGCCCGATTCCGTGATGCTGGTCGATACCCGCGACGCCAAGGAGTTCGCGGCCGGCACCATCAAGGGCGCCTTGAACATCCCGATCAACGCCCTCGAGAAGCAGGTGGGCACCCTGCCGGCCGGCAAGCCCGTGATCTTCTTCTGCGGCACGGGCGCCCGGGCCGGCGAGGCCTACGACACCGTCAAGCTGCTGCGGCCGGAGGTGCAGGCCTGGTTCGTGGACGCCGAAATGAAGTTCCCCGGCGACGGCAGCTACGTGTTCACCAAGGCCAAGTAAGGGACGCGCAGTGGCGGAAGGCCCCCGGCGCCGCGGCCGGGGCCTGCGCCCGCCGGAGATCGATCTCCCGCCGGACCCGTCGTCCCGGCCCCAAGCGCCTCGTCCCGGCGTTCAGCAGTTCCCGGTGCCCGCCGGCCCCCCCCGTGGGGCCTTCGGGCTCAGTGGATGCCGTCCAGCCAGGCGGCCAGCCGCTCCGCCGCCGACCGCCAGTGGCGTTCCAGCATGATGATGTGGCCGGTGCCCGGCACCACGGCCACCTCCGCCTGGCCGTTCCAGCGGCGGGCCGTGAAGCCCAGCAGGTGGGGCGGGAAGAGGGCATCCAGCTCGCCGCCCATGACCAGGGCCGGGATGTGGGGCAGGGGCCGGGGGATGCTCCAGGCCATGAAGGTCATGTCGGCGATGGCGCGCAGCGACTCGGGCTGGATGAGCCTCGCCAGTTCCATCAGTTCGTGGTTCGGCGCGTCCGGCGCGAAGTAGACCGAGCGCATGACCTCCAGGGTCCGCTCGGAGAACTCGCCGGCCAGGGCCTTCGGCATCTCCGAGTAGAAGGCGGGCCGCTTCAGGGCCAGGTCGATGGACGCGCCCCACATGCCGAAGGGGGGCACGGGCGACAGCAGGGCCACGCCCTGCGCCCCGGGTTCCAGGTCGGACTCCAGGTAGCGGGATGCCACCGCGGCGCCCATGGAATGGCCCACCAGCACCGGCGGCGCGTCCAGCTGGCCGGCGAGGGCGGCCACATCCTCCGCGTAGTCGTCCAGCCCGAAATCGTCCAGCCGGTCGCGGCCCTCGCTGCCGCCGTGGCCGGAAAGGTCGATGGCGTAGCTGTCGTGGCCGTGCTTCTGGAAGAAGGGCAGGAAATGCTCCGCCCAGCAGCCCGCATCCACGTAGCCGCCGTGGATGAAGATGAGCGGCGGCCGCCCGGAGGCCCGCTCGGCGGGCAGATGCAGGTGATGGATCCGACGCCCGTGGCTCATGGATTTTCCTTTGCTGGAAGTGGCGGGTGGCGGTGCCGGGGGACGGCCCGCCGTTATGGGCGACAATGGCGGCGGGCGCCGATTCCCGTGGTTTTGAGTCGTTCTCGATTATAGCGACGCGGCCATCGGTATCCGCCCCCGCGGCGCGGCCGCCGTGGCGTGGGCGACGAAACCGGAGCGGAATATGAAGGTCTTCATCACCGGCGGGACGGGATTCATCGGGCAGTACCTGGTTCGTTCCATGGTGCGGAACGGCCATCAGGTCGTGGTGCTGGCGCGGGACCCCGGATCCGCGGCGGCGCGCCTGGCGGAACGCGACGGGGCGCGGCTGGCGCGCGGCGACGTGACGGAACGGGATTCCATGCGCCAGGCCATGGCCGGCGCCGACGCGGTGATCCACAATGCCGGCCACTACGAGTTCGGCCTGGATGCGGCGGCCCGCCGGCGGATGGTCGGCACGAACATCGTCGGCACCGAGAACGTGCTCGCCCTGGCCCTGGAACTGGGCATCCCCCGCGCCGTCCACGTCTCCAGCGTCGTCGCCCTCGGCGAGACCGGGCCGGAGCCCTGCGACGAGGGTTACGCGCGCCGCGCGCCGGTGCGCACCTGGTACGAGCAGACCAAGACCGAGGCCCATGCCATCGCGGTGCGCTACGGGGAGCGCGGCCTGCCCGTCGCCATCGTCTGCCCCAATGCCGTCATCGGCCCCAACGACCATTCGGTCTGGGGCTACTTCCTGCGCATGTACCTGAACCGGGTCATGCCGCCGGTCTGCTGGTCGCCGGACCGCATCATGTCGCTGGTGCCGGTGGAGGACCTGGCCGACGGGATGGCCCTCGTGACCGAGCGGGGCCGGATGGGGGAAACCTACCTGCTGACCGGCGAACCCGCGTCCGTCCGGGAGACCGTCGAGACCTGGAAGGAGCGCCCCGGTGCCTGCCAGGTGCGCTTCTGGCTGCCTCCCTGGCTGATGGCCGCGTCCTGCCGGCCCCTGGAACCGCTGTTGCGGCTGGCCGGCATGCCGGCCTTCCTCTCCCGGGAGACCGTGCGCGCGGTCATGCACCTGAACTATTCTTCGCGCAAGGCGCAGCGCGAACTGGGCTGGACCCACCGGTCCGCCCGGGCCATGTGGCTCGGCACCATCGACGCGGAACTGGCCCTGCTCGCCCGGCGCGGCAAGGCCGGGCTGGCGGCCCGGCTCAATCCGCTGCCGCCGGGCGGCTGAGGAATCCGGCGGGTATCCGCCATCGACGAGGAGAAGGGAATGGACACCCTGATGCGCACCGCGACGGCGATCGCCTGGGTCTGGGCCGGCGCGGCCATGGCGGCCGCGGAGCCCGGCCAGCCGGCCCCCGACTTCACCGCCCGGAACCTGGCCGGGGAGCCGGTGGGCCTGGCCCAGTTCCGGGGCCGCACCGTCGTCCTGGAATGGAACAATCCCAACTGCCCCTACGTGCGCAAGCACTACGACTCGGGCAACATGCAGCGGCTGCAGCGGGCGAAGGGCGAGGTCGTCTGGCTGGCGGTCAATTCCACCAACCCGGAGAGCGGCGACTTCATGGGCCCGGCGGCCCTGGCCCGGTGGCTCGCCGACGGCGGGGCCGCGCCGTCCCACTACCTGCCCGATCCCGACGGGCGCATCGGCCGCGCCTATGGCGCCAAGACCACGCCCCACATGTACGTCATCGACGGCAAGGGAACGCTGGTCTATGCCGGCGCCATCGACGACCGGCGCAGCGCGAACGTGGCGGACGTGCCCGGGGCGCGGAACCACGTGGCCGAGGCCCTCGCCGCGGTCGCGGCGGGCCGGCCCGTGGCCAATGCCAGTACCCAGCCCTACGGGTGCTCGGTCAAGTACTGAGGAGCGGTCGGGAGGCGCCGGCCGGAAAACAGCCGGCAGGCGGCGCGCATGGCGCCCGGCAACGCGCCGGGATGTCCCGCGGGGGCGGCCGGCGCGCCGGCCGGATTCAGCCCTCGGCGGCCGGTCCGATGAGTTCCCGGTAGGCGTGCCAGGTGGCATGCCCCAGCAGCGGCCCGGTGATGGCGAGCCCGATGAAGGCGGTGGCGATGCCGACGGCGGCCAGCACGACGATGGCGAGGGCCCAGACCACCATGGCGGCGGGATTGCGCACCAGGGCGAGGAAGCTGGCGATCATCGCCGTCACCGTGTCCTGGCCGCGGTCCAGCATCAGCGGGATGGAGACCACGCTGAAGGCGAAGACCAGCAGCGCGAAGACGCCGCCCACCACGAAATAGGCGAACAGGAACTCCAGGTTGTCGAAGCGCGCCACCTCCGCCGCGAAGGTGGCCATGGTCGGGATGCCGCCCGAATAGAAGAGGGCGAAGGTGACCATCGAGGCCCGGGCCCAGAGCAGGTAGAGGACGATCAGCACCAGCGAGTAGATGCCGATGGCGGCGGCGTTGGCCTTCCAGACGGCCAGCGTCGGGCCCAGTTCGGGGGGCAGCTTGCGCTCGCGGCGGCGGGAAAGCTCGTAGAGGCCGATGGCGAAGAAGGGGCCGACCAGGAAGAAGCCGGTGGTGACGGCGGTGATCAGCTGCACCGCGTGCTTGAAGGCGAACACCAGCACCCAGCCCATCACCACGAAGCAGGCCCCGTAGAAGAGGCTCGCCGTCTTGCAGGCCTTGAAGTCGTCCAGGCCGTCCGAGAGCCAGCCGAAGGGCGCGCCGGCCGTCAGCCCGGCGCGCACGGTGGGGAAGGGGCTGCGGTCGCCCGGGGCGGCATCGGCCGGCGGCGGCGCGGACGGGGGGCGGTGCTCCGGCGGCGACATGGTTTTCCCCTGAACTATTCAGTCGATGATGAATTCTCGCAGGATATCCGTCAATCCGTTGCAGTGCTCGCTCATGGGGCCGTGGCCGACGTCGGGGATCACGACCGTGCGGGCGCCGGGAATCCGCGCCGCCGCGGCGTGGCCCGCCCTGGGCACCGTCATCTGGTCCCGGCCGCCGATCACCACCAGGGTCGGGCAGGCCACCCGGGCCGAGGCCGCCTCGCCGCCCTGGTAGGCGTTGCAGGCGGAAAAGTCGTTGTGCAGCACGCCCGGCTTCTGGCGCTGCGCCAGGCGCCGGTTCATGCCCATCATCCACAGGCCGGGCACCGGCGCGTCCCCCATGTGGGCGCGCGGACCGTGGGACCAGTCGTTGATCATGGCGATGGCCTTCGCCTCGTCCTCCCGCGCGGTCTTCAGCAGGGCCTCGGAGACCGGCATCGGCACGGCCGTGGAGACCAGCGCCAGGCGCGATACGCGTCCCGGGTGGCTGCCCGCCGTCTCCAGGGCCACGAGGGACCCCATGCTGTGGCCCACCAGGGTCGCCGTGGCGACGCCGGCGGCATCCATCAGGGCGAGGATCCAGGCCGAGATCGCCTCCACGCTGGCCAGCGGCGGCCCGGCGCTGCGCCCGTGGCCCGGCAGGTCCGGGGCCAGCACGGCCCGCCCGTGGTAGGCGAGGGTGCGCGCCTGCAGGTGCCAGCAGGAATGGTCCTGCTGGGCGCCGTGGATGAGGACCACCGCCGGCAGGGCGGGGTCGAAGGCCTTGCCGCCCGTGTAGGCGTAGGCGGGCGAACCATTCACCGAGAGTTCCATCAGCCCCTCCGCTTCAGGTCGATGCCGGCCACCTTCGCGGCGGCGGCGAGGCCCCGGTTCAGGTCCTCCAGCAGGTCCTCCGGATCCTCCAGGCCCACCGACAGGCGGATGGTGCCCGGGTGGATGCCCGCCGCCGCCAGGGCGGTGTCGGACATGCGGAAGTGGGTCGTCGATGCCGGATGGATGATCAGCGACTTGGCGTCGCCCACGTTGGCGAGGTGCGAGAAGACCCGCATCGCCTCGATGCACTTCCGGCCGGCCTCCCGGCCGCCCTTCAGGTTGAAGGCGAACACGGCGCCGCAGCCCCGGGGCAGCAGCTTCGCCGCCAGCTCCCGGTCCGGGTGGCCCTCCAGCTCCGGGTAGCCGACCGATTCCACCGCCGGGTGCGCCGCCAGGTGGGCGACGACGCGGCGGGTGTTGGCCACGTGGCGCTCCATGCGCAGCGGCAGCGTCTCCAGGCCCTGCAGGATCTGGAAGGAGGCCATGGGCGACAGGCAGGCCCCGAAGTCGCGCAGGCCCTCCCGGCGGGCCCGGACGATGAAGGCCGCCACCGTCGTCTCTTCCGTGAAGTCCATGCCGTGGAAGCCCGGGTAGGGCTCGGTCAGGGTCGGGAACCGGCCGGAGGCATCCCAGTCGAAGGTGCCGCCATCCACCAGCAGGCCGCCGATGGCCACCCCGTGGCCGCCGAGGAACTTGGTGGCCGAGTGGAAGACCAGGTCGGCGCCCAGTTCGACGGGCTTCATCAGCCAGGGCGTCGTGAAGGTGGAATCGACCAGCAGCGGCAGCCCGTGGTCGTGGGCAAGCGCCGCCACCCGGGGCACGTCGAGCACGTCGAGGCCGGGGTTGCCCAGGGTCTCGCCGAAGAGCAGCCGGGTCTCCGGCCGGATGGCGGCCCGCCAGGCGTCCAGGTCCCGCGGGTCCACGAAGGTGGTGGTGATGCCGAAGCGGGGCAGGGTGTAGTCGAGCAGGTTGTGGGAGCCGCCGTAGAGGGACCGGCTCGCCACGATGTGGCCACCGGCCCCCATCAGGGTCACGATGGCCAGGTGCAGGGCCGCCTGGCCCGAGGCCGTGGCGATGGCGCCCACCCCTTCCTCCAGGGCGGCGATGCGCTCCTCCAGCACCGCGTTGGTCGGGTTGGAGATGCGCGAATAGACGTGGCCGCCACGCTCCATGTTGAACAGGCCGGCGGCCTGGTCGGCATCCTTGAAGACGTAGGACGCCGTGAAGTAGATGGGCGTGGCCCGGGCGCCGAAGCGCTCGTCGGGCACCTGCCCGGCGTGCAGGCTGAGGGTGTCGAAGCGATAGGTCATGGTCGGCTCGGGGGGGCGGAAAACCTCTGGGTATCGGCGGGTCAGGATTGTCGCAGCCGGTTTCGGAAAATGAATCCGGCGGATTGGTGCGGCGGACGGGCGTCGGCTTGCGGCAAGGTCTTGGTGGGAGCGGGGTCATCAAAGCGATGGGCCCCCGGAATGCGGCCATCGCGCCCGGATGGCGTTCCTGCGGGGCAGCCCACGCCGCTCAGGCCAGTTCGTCCGGTTCGAGCAGGCGCTCGATCAGCGCGATGCGGTCCTTCAGGTGGAGCTTGCGTTTCTTGAGCCGCCGGAGCAACAGTTCGTCGACGGGGGGTGGCGCTTCGTCCAGGCGGGCGATGGCCTCGTCCAGGTCGCGGTGCTCCACCTTCAACTCCTGGAGCTGGACCCGGAGGGTCTCGGGGGTGGCTGTCGTCTCCATGGGGCTATGTTATGCCTGCCGCGCCGCGCTTGGCAACGGGCACTTGAATTCCTTGCCCCGGGCCTCCAGATGCGAACCGTGAACCGCTCCCGGGAGCCCGCCATGCAAGTCGTGTTCAACCACCCGATGATGTACGTGATCGACTATCCGGCCCAGGACGCCGTCGAGATCCTCGACAAGCGGGCCGGCCGCGTGGGGCTGATGCAGGGCGCCACCGCCGAGAGGTTCCGCCGCGAGTTCCAGGACTTCCTGTCGGAAGAGCGCGACGAGGACCAGCTGGCCGACTTCATGGAGGCCTACAGCGCCGTCATGAACCAGAAGGCCGATCGCCACTGAAGGGGTCCGGCGCCCCGTCCTCCGCCAGGGCCTCGCGCTCCAGGCGGGAAGCAGGAACGTCACGGCCGGCACGAAGCCGAGCCGGACCAGGAGCGCCGCGACAACGGCCGTGTTCTGGAACCAGTCCGGCAGGGCACGGATTTCCTCCGACCGGACGGAGAGCGTCGCGCCCACCGCAAACAATCCGCCCAGGAGCGCTGCCACGCCGACCCCGGCGATGAGCGCCGCCCGGGCCTGCAGGGTGCGGCGCACCTTCTCCTTCCGCTCCAGGCTCCGGGCCAGTTCCGCGGCCCGCTGCAGGACCTCCCGCGGCGCCAGGGCGGCGAGCATCTCCAGGGCCGGCCGGCCCGCCGGCCGCCCCACCCGCCGCCCCTTCCCGATGCCGGAAGGGTGGCCATTGCGCCCCGCCCTGCCCATGCCGCCGGGGAGCGGGCACGGGTCGTCCCCGGGCCGGCCCCGGTGTTCCCGGCCCCATGACTTTGACCTAGAATCCCCGGCATCGACCCGACGAAGCCCTTGCCATGGAACACGGCCCCAAGAAAAGCGTCGACGAGTTCGCCACCGGTCCCTTCCGGCCCCACGGCCGCATCGAGATCTGGGCCGAGGGCAACGTCGTCCGCCTGGATGCGGCGGGCCCCTTCAACAAGGAGGCCATCGTCGCCATGGGCGCCACCTGGCGGGCCCTGTTCGACGGCATGCCCGCCGACGGGCCCTTCGCCGACCTCGTGACCGTCCATCGCAGCGTCATGGCGAGCCAGGAGGTGGTGGATGCCTTCGGGGGCTTCCTCGCCGCCAACACCGCGGCCAGACAGGCGCCCAGCGCGGTGGCCTGGGTCGTCGACCCCGAGGTGGAGGGCGCCTCCCTGATGCTGCCGAAGTTCGCGGCCGTCTATGTCGCCGCCGGGCGCAACTTCCGCTTCTTCGACAACGAACCCGAGGCCGAGGCCTGGGTCCGCGAGCAGTTGCGGGGCCTGCCCCAACGCCCGCCGGGCGGGGGGCACTGACCCGCCGGGGGGGCGCCCCGGGCGCGCCACGCTCAGGCGACCCGGAAGTGCGCGATGTTTGCTTCCAGGTCGGAGGAGAGGCGGACCAGGTCGCCGGCCTTGCCGGCCGTGTCGCGCATCGCCTCGACCACCCGCCCGTTGCCGGCCACGATCTCCTCGACCCGCAGGGCCGCGTCGCCCGCCGCGCCGCTCTGGGCCTGGAGGCCGGCGGCGATGTTGCCGACGTCGGCGCGCACCCGCACGATGGTTTCCTCCAGCCGGCGCACCGTCTCCTGCACCGCATCGGTGCGGCTCGTCCCGGCGACCGTCATCTCCCGGGCGTTGCGCATGCCCTGCTGGGCCTCGCCGATGCCGCCGCGGACCCCCAGGATCATCTGGGAGATCTCCTGGGTGGCCGCGGTGGTCCGCTCGGCGAGCTTGCGCACCTCGTCGGCCACCACCGCGAAGCCGCGGCCCTGCTCGCCGGCCCGGGCCGCCTCGATGGCGGCGTTGAGCGCCAGCAGGTTGGTCTGGTCGGCGATCTCCCGGATGGTCTGCACGATGCTGTCGATGCTGACCGCCTTCAGGGCGAGCTGGTCCATGGATGCCGACGAGGCGTTCATGGCCTCGGCGACCCGGGCCAGGGCTTCCGCGCTCTGGCCCATGGCGGCGAGGCCCTCCCGGACCTGGCTTTCCGCCGCCGAGGAGAGGTCCGCCACCGCCGCGCCGCTGGCCGCCATCGCCGCCACGCCCTCCCGCATCGCCTCGATGGCGGCGGCGATGGCCGCGCTCGCCTGGCCCTGGGCGTCCGCCACCCGCACCACCTCGGCGGCGTTGCGCTCCAGCGGCGACACCGCCTCCACCAGGCGGCGGGCGCTGGCGCTGGTGCCGCCGATCAGCGTGCGCAGGTGGTCCTGCATCCGGGCCATGGCCGCCAGCAGGCTGTCCCGGGGCAGCCCATCCGCGGCCACCTGGCCGGAGAGGTCCCCGTCGGCGATCCGGGCCATGGCGGCCGTCGCATAGGCCGGCTCCCCGCCGAGGCTGCGGAACACCCCGCGCGCCACCTGCAGGGTGACGAGGATCAGCAGCACCAGCCCGGCGATGCCGGCCACCGCGGCGGTGGTCCGCGCCTCCCGGAATCCCTCCACGAGCTGTTCCCGGGCGGCGGAGGCCGCCTTCTCCTTGTCCGCCATCTGCTGCAGCAGCAGTTCCCGCACGCCGCGCCAGGCCGGCGTTTCCTTCGCCACCAGGGCCTGGATCGCGCCGGCCCCGTCGCCGCCCCGGGCCTGGGCCAGCACCGCCTCGTGGACCGGGCGCCAGGCGGCGACCGCGGCCTTCAGCGCCTCCCCGGCCGCCGGCGTGGCGGGATGCGCGGCCAGGTGGCGGGAGACCTCCGACAGGGCGCCGTCGAAGGCGGCGGCCGCCTTCGCGTGGTTCTCGTAGCCCTTCCTGTTGGCCGGGTCGAGGAGGATGTTGCGCAGGGCCTGGCCCATCTGCAGCCCCTGGGCATAGGCCTGCGTCACCGCCCGCTCGGCCGCCAGGTCCGCATCCACGAAGCGCGCGAGCTGCCCCTCGCCGCGCGAGGACTGCCAGAACGTGCCCGCCACCAGGATCGCAAAGGCGGCCGTGCCCACCAGGGCCAGCAGCCACAGCCGGCCCTTCACCGTGAAGGATGCATGCATCGTATTCTCCCCGAGTCGAAATCGCGGCAGCCGTCCATGCGGGTGCCATCGAACCGGAGTTTAGCGCGCCGCCGGGAAAAGATGACGGACGCGAACCTGGCGCCGTCTCAGGCGGGCGGATGCGCCGGCCCGGGCGCCGCGGGCCCTTCCGCCCGGAAGGCATCGTGGAAGGCCACCTCGCCGCGCGGGAAGGCGCCGGAAAAGGCCAGCGCGAAGAACACCTCGTCCGGCACGCCCGGCACCCGCAGCCCCGGCGCGTTCCTGAAGCCGAAGCGCCCGTAGTAGCCCGGGTGCCCCACCAGGCAGCAGCCGGCCGCGCCGCGCGCCCGAAGCCGGGCGAGGCCCTCCCGGATCAGCGCCGCGCCGATGCCCTGGCGCTGGCAGGCCGGCAGTACCGACACCGGCCCCAGGCCGTACCAGCCGGCGCTGCCGTCCGAGACGGCCACCGGCGAGAAGGCCGCGTGGCCCGCCACCCGGCCTTCCGCCTCCGCCACCAGCGACACCGCCAGGGCCCCCGCGGCGCGCAGGGCCGCCACGATGAACTGCTCCGTGTGGCGGCTGATCTCCAGCGTGGCGAAGGCCGCCGCCGTCACCTCGGCAATGGCTGCGGCATCGCCGGGTGTCTCGTCCCTTACGTGAATCTCCATCCTTCCTTCCTCAGTCTTCGGGGAGCCACTGGGGGTTCCACACCACCTCCCACAGATGCCGGTCGGGATCCTGGAAATAGCCGGCGTAGCCGCCCCAGAAGGTATTCTGCGCCGGCTTGAGGATCGCGGCGCCGGCCCGTTCCGCCTGGGCCATGACGGCATCCACTTCGGCGGCGGACGCGACGTTGTGGCCGAGGGAGATTTCGCCGGCATTCGGCATGCCCGCCGGAATG
>JAEUNJ010000302.1 GCA_016791145.1 Rhodocyclaceae bacterium
CTCCGCGCCCATGATAGTCGGCTTCCCGCCGGCGAAAGTAGGTCAGCACCAGACTCCCCTTCCCACACCAAGCCCGCCCTCCACCCCAGGAGCGCGGGCTTCGTGCTTTCTGAATCCCCATTCCACCCTTCAACATCCCCGTAAGCGTCCGCCCACCACCGTCTTGACGGAGATCAGAGCTTGAGGTCGCTGAGGCTGAGGTTGATGTCGGTGGTATCGAAGGCGGCGGGGTCGTAAGGCCGGCCGTACCACGCGAGCATCTCGTCGTGCTCGGGGTGGTTCGGGTCCGCCATGGCGGCGACGAAGTCCTGATAGCCGGGGACGCTGCCGACGTCCTCCGGCGGGCAGGCATTGGCCCCGGCCACGCAGAATGCCGTGCGGGCCAATTCCGGGTCGTACGGCAGGCGCCGCTCGAGCTTGACCTTGTGTTCCCAGTCGTCGCCGAAGTCGTAGGTGTAGCGGAAGGAGCGGGCACCGCCCAGGGCCGTCTTCAGGCGCACCCGCTGCTCCGGGAGCGGTTGGTCGCCCCAGCCGAAGTCCGGATCGGGAATGCCGTAGCGCTCGCCCTGGAAGTCGAACTCGTGCAGATGGCAGTCGTACCAGCCCATCACGGTCTGGAACACCTGGTGCAGCTTCGCCAGGGTGATCGACTCCGGCACGATGAGCCGCCGCCAGATCACCGGCTTGATCCACGCCAGTTCGATCTTCAGTTGCAGGATGTCCGGCGTCGGCGCCTTGCGCCGCTTTGGGAGGGCGACGACCGTCCCCACCTCAGGCCGCCTCGCGCAGGGGGGCCCGGGCGGTGGGCCGGCACCAGGGCAACAGTTCCCCCACCCGCAGGACCGGCCAGTCGGCAATCCGCGCCAGCACGTCGCCCAGATAGGCCTCCGGGTCCAGGCCATTGAGCTTCGCCGAACCGATCAGGCTGTACATCGCCGCCGCCCGTTCCCCGCCGCTGTCGGCGCCCGAGAAGAGGTAGTTCTTGCGCCCCAGGGCCACGGCCCGCAGGGCCCGCTCGGCGGCATTGTTGTCGATCTCGAGGCGGCCGTCGGCGGCATAGCGCACCAGGGCAGGCCAATGGTTCAGGGCATACTGGATCGCCTCGGCCAGCCCCGACTTGCCGGACACCTGCCGCCGGGTTGCCTCCAGCCAGGTGTGCAAGGCGGCCAGGCGGGGGGCAGCATCCTGCTGCCTGCCCCGTCGGCGTTCCTCGGCCGCCTGCCCGCGCAGGCGGGCCTCGATGGCATAGAGTTCGCCGATGCGGCGCAGGGCCTCGCCGGCCAGGGGCGAGGCATGGGCCTGGTGCAGGTCGTAGAACTTGCGCCGCACGTGCGCCCAGCAGCCGGCCTCGATGATCCGTCCATCGGCATAGAGGGCATTGAAGCCGGCGTAGGCATCGGCCTGCAGGACACCGGCGAAGTCGCGCAGGTGACGTTGCGGGTGCTCCCCCTTGCGGTCGGGGGAGTAGGCGAACCACACTGCCGGCGGATCGTGGATGCCCGCCGGGCGGTCGTCCCGGACGTAGGTCCAGAGTCGGCCGGTCCGCGTCTTGCCTTCGCCCGGCGCCAGCACCGGCATCGGGGTATCGTCGGCATGGACCTTGTCGGCCGCCAGCACGTACCGGCGCAGGGCGTCCACCAGGGGGCCGAGCAGGTGCCCGGCCTGGCCGACCCAGTCCGTCAGGGTGGAGCGGTCGAGGTCCACGCCGGAGCGGGCGTAGATGGCGCTTTGCCGATAGAGCGGCAGGTGGTCGCAGAACTTGCCGACCAGGACATGGGCGAGCAGCCGGGGACCGGGCAGGCCACGGGGGATCGGCCGTGCAGGCGCCGCCGCCTGGACGATCCGGTCGCAGCGGGTGCAGGCGGCTTTGGGGCGGACATGCCGCACCACCTTGAAATGCGCCGGCACATACTCGAGCATTTCCGAGACGTCCTCGCCCAGGGGGGAGAGTTCGCCGCCGCAAGCGGGGCAGGCAGACTCGGCGGGGGAATGTTCGATGGTCTCCCGCGGCAGGTGCTCGGGCAAGGGGCGGCGCCGGGATCGTCTGGCCGTCGGGGTGTCGTCGTCCGGCAAAGGCTCGGCGGAGGGGCCCTCCACCATCGGTTCGTCGCCCAGCCCGAGGGCGAACTGCTCGCCCTCCGACTGTTCCGAGCGGCGGCCGAACTGCATCCGGCGCAGTTTGGCGATGACGAACTTGAGGCGCTCGATCTCGGCCAGTTGATCGGTCACCAGCGCCTTGAGCAGGACGGGATCGTCGGGCAGTCTGGAGGGCGAAATCATGACGCGAGTATAGGGGATCGCGACCCGGGTGAACAGCCCCCCCGCCCACTTGCGGGGGCATTCTCAGGCGGCGTGCTGCGGCACCCAGCTGCGCTGCGGCCGCCGCCAGTCGATGCCTTCGAGGAGCATGGACAGTTGGGCGGCAGTGAGGTGGAGCGATCCTTCCGTGGCCTGGGGCCAGATGAAACGGCCGCGCTCGAGCCGCTTGGCGAACAGGCAGAGGCCGTCGCCGTCCCACCAGAGCAGCTTGACGAGATCGCCGCGCCGGCCGCGGAAGAGGAACACCTGGCCGCCGAAGGGATTTGCGCCCAGGGTCTGCTGGACCAGCGCCGCCAGGCCGTCGAAACCGCGACGCATGTCGGTGACGCCGGCCACCAGCCAGATCCGCGTGCCGGAGGGGATGATCACCGGCGCAGTTCGGCGATGACGAGCCGCAGCGCCTCGGGATCCGGGCGACCTTCGAAGCGAATCCTCAGCCGGCCGGCTTCGATGACCAGGATGCCGGCCCCGGAGAACGGAGAATCCGCCCCGACGGCCGCCTCGACCGTGACCGGCAGCAGGGCCGGTGCCTCGTCACCCAGGGTGCCTTCCCGGTAGCCCTTGCGCCACAGGAACACCTGGTTGGCGTTGATTCCGTGCGCCCGGGCAATGCGGGCGACCGATGCGCCGGGCTGCAGGGTCTCTTCGACGACGGCCCGCTTGAACGACAGCGGGTGGTGCTTGTACTTGCCGCGCACCGAACCTTGCGCGGCCACCCCCAAATTCGTGTCCATGATTTCCTCCGTGGGCACAAATTCGAGTTGCCCGTGAGCGGGCAATCATCCCTGCTCCGCCGCCTCGATGCTAGACGGTGGTGGGCGGACGGTTACGTTGCCGAAGAAGATCGCGCCTCTGGAGTGACGCCCGCGGCGCCGTGGCGCGTGGCCGCGATCGCGGTGCTGCCGGGTTACAGGATGGAAGTCGAGTTCCGCGACGGGACGCGCGGCGTTGCGGATTTCTCGACGGTGGTCCGATCACCGAAGAACGGGATTTTCGCGGCCCTGGCGAATCCGGAATTCTTCGCGCGCGCCACCGTCGAGTGCGGTGCAATCACCTGGCCCAATGGCGCCGACATGGATCCCGCCTGGATGCACGAGTCGATTCTGGCGAGTGGGGAATGGTCGGTGCCGGACTGAAGTCGCCATTTCGCCCAGCTATATGCAAACAACTTGACCCTGGCCCCTTTGGCCCGGCTGTCCATCGCACGCCCTCCTTGCAGACCGTGCGCGAAAGCGTACTACTGACCCACGAAGATGTCAGCCCGGCGGACCTCGTAGAAGGTATCGCGGGGTAGCCCACGATCTTGCAGGCGCGGGCCACATTGCCGAGTTCGTCGGCCAGTTGCAGCAAAGACAGCTTGCGTTTGGTACTCTGGGACAGAGCGGTCACGGTGATCTCCTGGAAGCAAATTGGTTGTGTGGAAACTCCAATTTGCCAGAAGACCCGGCGGCCGCTCACCCTTCCGCATGCGGAAGGGTGAGCAATCCTCGCTATCCAGCGAGTGTCGGAAAATAACTAAACCAGTTCAGTCGGAAGAACCACGAAAGGTATCGTCTCTCCGCACTCGACCACATCCATCACCGCATTTCTCGCGAATTCGACACGACGCACAGCATATACCAAGAATTGTGACAGAATCCTCTCGCATTATCGCCAATGGCTCTTCAAGAGCGATTGCCATCTACAATCGAGGTATTGCGGAGCACCAGGTTACTCCGAACCGGATTTTTCAATGGGTTGCAGTTCGCTTAGCCCAGATGTACAAAAACAAACTTGATTAGCCCCCAACCTCAGCCGGCTCACGTGGTGAGCCAGCAGGGGCCGGAGAATGGGCGCATCTTGCTGAGGAGATGCGAAATGGCGATCAACCAGGTGCAGTTTCAGAAGGGCCTGTCGATGGCGGAGTTCATG
>JAEUNJ010000308.1 GCA_016791145.1 Rhodocyclaceae bacterium
CGTGGGCCAGGGACAGGGAGGCGGCGTAGGGAATCCGGTGCGCCGCCATGACGGACAGGATGTCCTTCTTCTGCTCCGGCTTGCCGCCCGGCAGGTTGCTGGTCACCGCGCCGGCCGGCGTCGCCGACGAGCGCTGCCCACCCGTGTTGCCGTATATCTCGTTGTCGTAGCAGATGTAGAGGATGTCCTCGTTGCGCTCCGCAGCGGCCGACAGGCTGGCGAAGCCGATGTCGTAGGTGCCGCCGTCCCCGGCCAGGCAGACGACCCTCAGGTCCTCCCCGTTCAGGGCCGCCACCGCCGCGGCACCGGTCGCCGCGGCGCCCGCCGAGGCAAAGGTGCTCATCAGCGTCGGTACGCCGAAGGTGCTCTGCGGGAAGGCACCGCCGGCCACCGCCGCGCAACTCGCCGGAACCACGAGCTGGATCCGCCGTTCGGCGAGCGCGTGGCGCATCATCTGCAGCAGGCTGGACATGCCGCAGCCGCCGCAATTGGTGTTGCCGGGCCGGAACAGGGGCGCATGCCGGTCCAGGGCCGTCTGCGCCATGCCGCACAATGCCGGTTCGTTCATCACACCACCTCCGTCATCACCGGCGGGCCGCCTGCATCCCGCCCCTCCAGGTCGTCCACCCAGGCCGCGATGTGCTCGGGGCGCACGTCGCCGCCACCCAGGCCCGCCATGTAGTTCTGCACCACCGCGTCCCGGTCCGCCAGGGCTCTCACCTCGCCCCACAGCACGCCGCCGAAACCGAGGCTCACGTCCCGGTCGAGGACGGCGATGCGCCGCTTCCCGGCGAACACGCTCCGGATGTCCTCCGCCGGCAGCGGCCGGAACAGGCGCACCCGCAGGGCGCCGACGCGACGGCCCTGTTCGCGCAGCAGGTCCACCACGCGCTCCGCCGTGGCCCCCATGGTGCCCATGGACACGATCAGGGTCTCCGCGTCCCCGGCCCGGTAGGCCCGCACCGCATCGGCCGGCCGTCGGCCGAAGACCTGCTCGAACTCGTCCTGCACGCCCCGATAGACCTCCGGCACGCCCAGCATCGCGGCATGGTGCTGCCGACGGTGCACTTCCGTCTGGTGCGGCACCTCGATCTGTCCCAGGGTGTGGGGCACGTCGGCCAGGCGATGGGGAATGCTCGTCACCGGCAGGAAGTCATCCACCTGCGCCTGGTCCGGGACCTCGGTCTCGGCCACGGTGTGGGACAGGATGAAGCCCTCCATGCAGACCATGGCCGGCATCATGACCTTCGCATCCTCCGCCAGGCGGAAGGCGCACAGGACGGTATCGAACACCTCCTGGTTGTCGGCACAATAGAACTGGATCAGCCCGTGGTCGCGCAGGGTCAGCGCGTCCCCGTGGTCGGCCCAGATGTTCCAGGGGGGCCCCAGGGTCCGGTTGGCCACCGCCATCACCACCGGCAGGCGCAGGCAGGCCGCGGCGACGCAGTTCTCCACCATGTAGGCCAGGCCGTTGGACGAGGTGGCCGTGAAGCTGCGCGCCCCGGCGGCCGAGGCGCCGATGCAGACGGCCATGGCGCTGTGCTCGCTCTCCACCCGCACCACCCTGCCCTTCTCGATCTCCTGCAGGCACAGGTACTCCATGCATTCCGTGGACGGCGTGATCGGATAGACGCCGCTGCAGAAGCCGCGGCCCCTCCGGTTGGCGCGGGCCGCCAGGGTGGCCGCCAGGGCGGCCCCGTGGTTGGCGCTCAGCAGTTGCGTCGTCATGGTGCCGCTCCCGGCAGGTGCTTCTCGTGCATCTCCATGGCGCTGCGCGGGCATTCGGCGACGCACATGCCGCAACCCTTGCAGTAGGCCTCGTCGATGGCATAGCCGTCGCCGCTGCGGCTGATGACGCCGTCCGGGCAATAGACCAGGCAGGTGTCGCAGCGGGTGCAGTGGCCGCAGGAAAAGCAGCGCTCCGCCTCCTCCGGCCCGGCGAGACCCAGGTTCACCTCCGCGAAACTGCCGATGCATTCCGCCGGCGGGCGTTGCCGGTCCGCGTGCGGCGGCGCGACCCCGTAATGGGCAAAACGGATCTGGCCCGGCGCCACCGGGTCCGCCGCCGGTGCCTGGGCAGGCTCGACGCCAGGATGCTCCACGTCGGCCAGGGCCCGCAAGGCCACCCGCCGCCCGTTGCCGATGGCATGGGTGACGGTGCCGTCGGCCGTCCCGCAGTCGCCGGCGAACCAGACGGGGAGCGCCTCCCCGCCGCGCCAGGCCCGGTCGCCGCGCTTTTGCCATCCTTCGGGCAACAGGGCGACCTCCGTGCCCTGGCCCAGGGCCAGCAGCACATGGTCGCAGGGCAGCGCGGTCGTCCGGTCCGTGACCACGGGCCGCCGCCGGCCACTGGCATCCGGCGGCCCCGCTTCCACCTCGGCGACGACGACGGATTCGACGCGCCCTTGCCCCTGGAAGGCGACCGGCTGGCCGTAGAAGCCCAGGCGGACACCTTCCAGTTCCGCCGCGTCGATCTCCTCGCCGATGGCCGGCATGTCCTCGCGGCCCCGGCGATACACCAGGCGCACGCTTTCGGCCCCGCCGCGCAGGGCACTGCGCACACAGTCGATGGCGGTGTTGCCGCCGCCCACCACGACCACGTGGCCGGAGACGCCACCTTCCCCCCGCTTCACGCGATCGAGGAAATCCAGGCCCTGCTCGATGCCGGACAGATCCGCGCCTTCGGCGGCGAGGCCCGTCGCGGCGCCGAAACCCGTGCAGACGATCACCGCATCATGCCCGTCGAGCAGCCGCTCCACGTCCCCGCGACCCAGGCGCGCGTCGCAGCGGACCTGGACGCCCAGGCCGGTCACCCGCGCCAGGTCCCGCCGCAGAGGCTCGTCGGGCAGGCGGAAGGCGGGAATGCCGTTCCTCAGCACGCCGCCCAGGGCCGGCCCGGCCTCGAAGAGGGTAACGCCCTGGCCGCGCAGGGCCAGCTGGTAGGCGGCGGACAGGCCCGCGGGCCCGCCGCCCACGACGGCGAAGCGGCGCCGTCTCCCGGGAGTTTCGTGGGCCAGTTCGAGGACGGCGTGGTCGCCGATCCAGCGTTCCAGGCCGCGGATGTTCACGGTGCCGTCGAAGGCGGCCCGGTTGCAGTGGGTCATGCACGGGGCCGGGCAGACGCGGCCGCAGACGGAGGGCAAGGGCTGGGTGCGCAGCAGGATGCCGGCCGCCTCCTCCACGCCGCCGTGCCTCAGGGCCTGGATGAAGGCCACCACGTCGTTGCCCGCCGGGCAGGCCACGTTGCAGGGCGCCGCCTGTTCCCGGTAGCGCGGCGCCAGGTTGCTCCAGGTACCCGTCTTCAGCACGGCGGGGATGTCCGCGCTGTGCTGGCCCAGGGGCATTACGGGCGGCGGCACGGGAAGCGCACCGGGCGCAGCCGGGGCCGGCGCCTCGCCGACGGGCGCCCGCATCCCGAGGGCCTCGTAGGCATGCTCGGCCGCCGCCAGGTCGCTTTCCAGGCCGAGCAGCGCGAAGGCCCGGTCCAACGCGTCGAGGGATATGCCGAGCAGACGGGCATAGGCACCGATGAGGGTGGTGTTGATGATCACCACGGAGGCGCTGCCGATGCCATGCTCCCGCGCGATGCTGGTCGCGTCGATGACGCCGAACCGATACTCGCCGTAGCGGTCCGCGAAGCGCTCGAGGGGTTCGTGGGAATTGAGCAGCAGCAGTCCGCCCGGCGATGCCCCCGCCAGGACGGCCGGGCCGAGCAGGCCCTCATCCAGGACGATCAGGTGGTGGGGATGGTAGACCTTGTTGCGGTTGGCGATGACCCGGCGGTCGACCCGCGTGTAGGCTTGCACCGGAGCACCGGAACGCTCGCTGCCGTAGTCCCCGAAGGTCTGCACGTGCAGGCCCATCTGCGTGTAGAGGGCGGCAATGAGCTTGGCGCAGGTGACGCCCCCCTGGCCGCCACGGCCATGGACGCGCACTTCGAGGGGAAGGGGAAGTCCGGTCGGGAGCGGAATCGCTTCCGCGGGGACCGCAGGCTGGGTGCGAGAGTCCATCGAATCCTCCGTTCCCTCCGGATGGGAGGGTCGCGAAAGCGGGATCTCGTGAATCCCGCCGGATCATCGTCCAGTCGCTCGCCGGGTCCTCCGGGGATGGCCGTTCGTCTCGCCGAGAACTCCTTCGGGCACGGCCCCGGGGCATCGCGCGGGCGGCTTCGTGGGCCGATTATAGGCGCCGGCCCAGAGCATGGACAGCCGATTCCGGGTCGGGCGGGCACATCCGTTGACCTCGATCAACCGGCACGCCGGGGGAGGATGAAAAAGGGCGCCCGACGGCGCCCCGGGAAGACCGGCTGGTACCGTCAGCGTCCCAGCTCCGCCGCCGTTTTGCCGGCGATCCCCCACTGTTCCTTGGGCACGTCGTGGATCCAGACACGGATGTTCTCGACCGGCGCGCCGACGGCTTCGTGGATGGCCTGGGTCACCTTCTGGATGACGGCCTTCTTCTGCTCGGCCGTGCGGCCTTCGATCATGTAAATCTGGGCAAAGGGCATTCGAAAACTCCTTACGGGAAAGACATTGACGGATGCGTCGGAAAAATGCGAGCGCAGCGAGCCAATCAATCACCTCCCCCGGGAGGGGGAGGTCGGGTGGGGGCGGGCCTTCCTGCCGGGTTCGCGTGCTTCATCCGACAGCGGAACCGCCACGACCGCCCGCGTCAAACGAATCGGCAACTGACGCTACCCAGGTCCTGGATGCGCAGGCTGACATTATCGCCCTTCTGCACCATCACCGCCTCGGTGATGCCGCCGGAGAGGATCAGGGAGCCGGCCGGGATTTCCTCGCCGCGCTCGCCCAGGTGGTTGGCCAGCATGGCCACGGCCGCGGC
>JAEUNJ010000018.1 GCA_016791145.1 Rhodocyclaceae bacterium
ATCGCCCGCATGCGGGTCATCGCCCGCACCGGCTGCGGCATCATCACCAACCAGGGGGCCTATCCCGATCCCCTGGGCGAGGGCAAGGCCTACTTCCGCCAGGTGGCCATCTTCGACGACAAGTTCCTGCCCCAGTTCGAGCGCATCGCCGCCGACATCAAGGCGCAGGGGGCCATGGCCATCCAGCAGATCCTCCACGCCGGCCGCTACGGCGGCATCGACCTGGGCTACTGCATCCAGCCCTCCGACGTGCCGCAGACCCTGCCCCACTTCCGGCCGCCGAAGATCATGACGAAGGAGGAGATCCGCGACTGCATCCGGCAGCACGCGGAGGCCGCCGACCGGGCCATCCGGGCCGGCTTCGACGGCACCGAGGTGACCAGTTTCATGGGCTACCTGCTGGCCAACTTCAACTCCCGCTTCACCAACCAGCGCACCGACGAATACGGCGGCTCCATCCAGAACCGGGGCCGCTTCATGCGCGAGCTGATCGACGGGATCAAGCAGGCGACGCCGGACAACCCGCTGGTGGTGCGCCTGAACGGCGCCGAGTTGATGGACAAGTGGGGCGGCAACACCGAGGACGAGTGCTTCGAGCTGATGCAGCAGGCGGTGGATGCGGGCGTGGACATGATCAGCGTCACCGTCGGCTGGCAGGAGGCGCCGGAATCCTCCATCGGCCGGGACATCCCGCCGGGCTACTGGAACTACCTGTCGGAGCGGGCCAAGAAGAGCTTCCCGAACACCCTGATCACCTTCGGCAACCGCCTGCCCGACCCGCGCATGGCGGACGAATGCCTGCGCGATGGCGTCTTCGATTTCTGGGAAGTCTGCCGGCCCCTGCTGGCCGATCCGGAGCTGATCCACAAGGCGGCCGAGGACCGGCTGGACGAGACGCGGCGCTGCATCGGCTCTCTCAACTGCCTGTCGCGGCTGTTCCGGGACCTGCCCTACACCTGCACCATGAACCCGGCCCTGGGGCACGAGGTGGAGCCGGAATACCAGGTGACCCCGGCGGTGGTGAAGAAGAAGGTCATGGTCATCGGCGCCGGCCCGGCGGGGATGGAATGCGCCATCACGGCGGCCAAGCGCGGCCACCAGGTGACGGTGTTCGACAAGGCGCCGCGCATCGGCGGCAACCTCCATGCCTATGCCATGAACGACCTGGCGCGGCCCGACGACCTGCTCTCCGTCATCTCCCACTACGAGGTGGTGGCGAAAAAGCTGGGCATCGAGGTCCGCCTGAACACCGAGGTGCACGCCAAGTTCATGCGCAGCGTGCTGCACCAGTACGACGTGTGCGTCGTCGCCGCCGGGGCCCGGGTGGACCGGGAGGCCTTCGCCCACCTGGAGGGCGCCGAGCTGATGGTGGACGCCCTCGACGTGGCCCACGGCCGGGCCACCGCGGGCAGGCGGGTGGTGGTGGTCGGCGGCGGCAAGGTGGGCCTGACGCTCGCCGAGGCCCTGCGCAAGAACCACGGGGCCGAGGTGACGGTGGTGGAGAAGGAGAAGCGCATCGCCGGCGACGTGAAGCCCTCCTTCAAGTGGCGCCACGCCTCGTGGGTCGAGGAACTGGGCATTCCCTGCCTGACCTCGACGGTGCCCTTGAAGGTGACGACGGAGGGCCTGCACGTGCGGGACGGCAAGGGGAAGGAGAGCTTCCTGCCGGCCGACACGGTGATCCTGGCCGCCGCGGCGAAACCGGCCCACGACCTCTTCCACGAGTTCGAGTGGATGGTGGACGAGCTGCACGGCGTCGGCGACGCGCTGATCCCGCGCGGCCTGGAGCAGGCCATCCAGGAAGGCTTCCGGCTCGGCGTGCGGCTCTGACATGCTGCCCGACGCCGCCGCCTGGCGGGATGCCGCCAGTTGCCACGAGGCCCTGTTCGCCCCCCTCGACCCGGGGGCGCGCATCGGCCTGATCGCCCGGGGCGCGCCCACGTCGATGCTGGTCTGGGAGGCCGGCGAGGGCGAGGTCGCGGTGCGCGACGAGCCGTTCGCCGGCTATTCGGGCTGCGGCGCCGACATGGTGCTGGCCGCCGACGACGAGGCGCTCGCCGGCATCCGGGCCGCCGGCGACGCCAGCCTGTTCGAGGTGCTGCGGGCGGGGATCCGCTCCGGCCGCATCGTCTGCTACATGCTGCGCCGGCGCTGCGACCTGGAGGCGAAGGGCTTCGACGAACTGCTGGAGGCCCTGGGCTTCGCCTTCATGGGGGCCTGCCGATGATCTTCTTCAATCCGGCGGGGGCACCCGAGCTGGCCTGCGACGCCTGCGGCTGCCGCTGGTTCGACCGGATGACCGGCGCCTGCTACGAATGCGGCACCCCGGTCAGCGCGGAATCCCAGGCCGAGTACCGGCGCGCCCTGGAGGAATTCGCCCTGCGGCGGAGCGGCGGCGGGGAAGGGGATCGCGGCGCTTGACCCGGCCGGCGGGGCCCGCATCCGGGGGCGTCGCGAAAAGCTTGAAATCCGAAATATGTTGGTTCATAGTAGTTGAGCGCCGGCCAAGGTCATTGACGGGGTAACCCGTCCGGCGGCGCCGGCAAAACCACTTTTCGGGAGCCCGCCATGTCCGCCCTGCGCACCGTCGTCGCTGTCCTCGCCACCGGCCTGTCCGTCCATGCCGCCGCCGGCACCATCACCGTCCATGGCTCCATCTCCGCGACGGATTCGCTGGCGCTGGACTACACCGGCAATTTCTACTACGACGCCTACAACCTGACCACCACGATGGCGGGCTCGGTCACCGTGTCGCTGGCGGCGGGCCCGGGGATGCTGCCCTGGCTGGCGAACTGGAACCATGTGGTGCTCCCCACCTACCGCTGGCAGGGAGGCGCCATCGACGTCTATGGCGAATCGCTGGAGATCGTGTCCAGCGCCACCCCGGGCTCGACCGTCTCCCTGTTCACCTTTGCCATCCTGCCCGGTGTCACCTATCAGCTCGCCCCCTCGACGCTGGACTACCTGCCCGGGGCAGGGCTCGACAAGTACGTGCTGACCGTCGATTACGGCACCCTCCCCGAGGGGGCGGTGACGCTGACGGCGCTGGCGCCGGTGGTGCCCGAACCCGAGACCTGGGCCCTCTTCGCGGCCGGCCTGGTGCTGCTCGGCCGGCGCCTGCGGGCCAGGGCGAAACATTGAAAGGGCCGCCCCGAAGTTTTTATTCACCCCTCAGGAGAGACACAATGAAAACAAGACTCGACCGTCGCCACTTCCTGCTCGGATCCGCCGCCGTCGTGGCCCAGATGGGCCTCGCCCGTTCCTCCCTCGCCAACCTGCTGCCCGGCAGTTCGGTCCCGACGGTGGATGCCCTGACCATCCGGGTCCTCACCGATTCCAGCTACGACACGCCGCGCCCCGGCAACAACAAGTGGGTCAAGGTGAAGCGCACCGGCTTCATCTCGTCCAAGGACTTCCGCAAGGCCATCCACAACGAGTGGGGCCTCGCCCTGGCACTGGAGTCCCGCGTCGGCGACCGCACCCGGAACACGATGCTCGACTACGGCTACACGCCGGAGGCGCTGCTCAACAACATGGAGATCATGGGCGTCGATGCCGCGCGCATCGAGAACCTGGTGCTGAGCCATGGCCACTATGACCACTTCGGCGGCCTGATCGGCTTCCTGCAGAAGAACCGCGCCCGCCTGCCGGCGGACCTGACCCTCTACGTGGGCGGCGAGGACAATTTCTGCAACCGGAAGACGGCCTCCGGCGCGCCGGGCCACTTCGCCGACTGGGGCGTCCTCGACCGGCGGGAGCTGGCGGCCCTGAACGTGAAGATCGTCCAATGCGAGAAACCGACGGTCGTGGGCGGCCATGCCTTCACGACCGGGTCCATCACCCGGCGCAGCTTCGAGCGCGTGCTGCCGAACACCCTGGTCGAATACAGCGTCAAGGAGGGCATCGGCTGCGACATGCCGGCGGCCAACGAGAAGGCGAAGGGGCAGTTCGTGGCCGACGAGCACGTGCACGAGCACGGCACCTGCTTCAACCTGAAGGACCGGGGCCTGGTGGTGATCTCCTCCTGCGGCCATGCGGGCATCGTCAACACCGTGCTGCAGGCCCAGGAAGTCTCGGGCGTCAAGAAGATCCATGCCGTGCTGGGCGGCTTCCATCTCTTCCCGGCGGTGGACGACTACCTGAAGCGCACCGTGGCCGAGCTGAAGTCCCTGGATCCGGACGTGGTGATTCCCCTGCATTGCTCCGGTCCCGGCTTCGTGACGACGATGCGCGAGATGCTCGCCGACCGCCTCGTGACCTCGACCACGGGGACGGAGTTCGCGTTCGGAGCCTGACCTGCGCCCGCGTCCGGGCGCCTGGGGCCGGCGCGGCCGGCGCGCGGCCGGGCTGGCACTGCTCGCCCTGGCCGCCGCCGCGCCGCGGGCCCTTTCCGCCGAGGAGCCGCGCACCGACGCCGCGCGGCTGATGAACGAGCTGATGGCCGGCAAGGGGCCCATCGGCGGTCCCTTCGCGCTGGCCGATCCCTCGGGGAGGCGGGTGGCCCTGTCCGACCTGCGGGGCCGCTCGGTCCTCCTCTACTTCGGCTACACGTTCTGCCCGGACGTCTGCCCCACCGACCTGCTGGCCATGGCGCGCCTGATGGCGCTGATGGGGCCGGACGCGGAAAGGCTGCAGCCGGTGGTGATCACCCTCGATCCCGAGCGGGACCGGCCGGAGGTGCTGGGGCCCTACGTCGCGTCCTTCGATCCCCGTTTCCTGGCCTTGCGCGGCGATCCGGCCGAGACCCGGGCCGTGGCCGACGCCTACAAGGTCTTCTACGAGAAGGTCCGGCCGGCCGACGGCGCGCCCTACCTGATCGACCACAGCGCCTTCATCTACCTGCTGGACGAGGCGGGGCGCTACGTGGCCTTCTTTCCGCCCGGCACCACGCCGGAGCGCATGGCGACCATGATCCGCGACCTGTGGGACGAGCGCCGCGGCCGATGAAACGGGGGTAATCTGCCCCCGACCGGCGGCAACGCCGGGTTCCGTGAAAGGAAGATGCCATGACGATCGCCGCGAACGTGCTCACCGCCCTGGTGGCCCTGCTGCACTGCTATTTCCTCGTCCTCGAGATGTTCTACTGGGACAAGCCCCGGGGCATCCGCACCTTCGGCCTGGATCCCGAGTTCGCCAAGGCGTCGAAGACCCTGGCGGCCAACCAGGGGCTCTACAACGGCTTCCTGGCGGCCGGCCTCGTCTGGGGGCTCGCCCAGGGGGCGGCGGGGACGCCGGTGAAGGTCTTCTTCCTGGCCTGCGTGATCGTGGCCGGCGTCTTCGGGGCGGCGACGGCGAGCCGCAGGATCCTGTTCGTGCAGGCCTTGCCGGCGGCGCTGGCCCTGGCCGCCGTGCTGGCGGCGACCTGAGGGATCGGCGGATGGCGGGCGTCTGGGGACGGGCCCTCGCCGTCTGGCTGCTGATCGTCGTCGCGGAAAGCATCCACGGCACCCTGCGGGTCCTCTTCCTGCAGCCGCTCGTCGGGGACTTCCCGGCCCGGCGGCTCGCGGTCTTCAGCGGCATGGCGATCATCTTCGCGATCTCCTGGCTCGGCGTGCGCTGGATCGGGGCCCGCGGATCCCGCCAGTGGCTCGCCATCGGGGCCGCGTGGGTGGCCCTGATCGTCGCCTTCGAGGTGGGCCTGGGACGCCTGGTGATGCACCTGTCCTGGGACCGGATCCTCGAGGACTACGATCCCTCGCGCGGCGGGCTGATGCTGCTGGGCCTCGCCGTCATGGGGCTTTCCCCCTGGGCGGCCGCCCGGTGGCGGGCCGCCGGCTGAGGATTCCGGTCCGCGGAACCGGACGGCAGGCCCTTGACGACCGTCCACGGCTTCGCGATGCTTCGCAGGTGCATACGGACGCCGACGGGCGGTCCGGCCCGAACGAGAGGAGAAACCCATGAAACCCGTTCCCGGAGACACGGTCGCCCACCGCATCTGCCCGCTCTGCGAGGCCTGCTGCGGCCTCGAGATCATCGTCCGCGAGGGCCGCGTCGCCGGGATCCGCGGCCATGACGAAGACGTGTTCAGCGCCGGCTACATCTGTCCCAAGGGCTATGCGCTGAAGGAACTGCATGAGGACCCGGACCGGCTGCGCCGGCCGCTGATCCGGCGCGACGGTGAATTCATCGAGGCGAGCTGGGAGGAGGCGTTCGCCGAGATCGGGCGGCGCCTGCCGCCGATTTTGGAGCGGCACGGCCGCGACGCGGCGGCGGTGGTGGTCGGCAACCCATCGGCCCACAAGATGGG
>JAEUNJ010000034.1 GCA_016791145.1 Rhodocyclaceae bacterium
TTCCGTGCGGCCCCGTCCGGACAGGGCCATGGCGGGCATTCCCTGGCCGCCGACCGTGCCGGAATCCACGTCGGAATGGCTGAGGGAGACCTCGAGGCTGTCTCCGAGTCCATAGAACGGCACCCGGTAGCCCAGGTGGTAAATGTTGACGTCGCCCGGCTTCTCGGGGGACGTCATGTACGTGAAGGAGGTGGCGTGGTCCCGGTCGAACAGGTTGGCGTGCTGGGCAATGAGCCCGACCCGATGGCGTCCCGTGGCCTGGGTCCCCGAGTTGTCGACGAGGCCGACGATCCGCCACGGCCTGTCGTCCGAGACCTGCACGCGGGCATCCACCTCGCCTTCGGCGTCGCCGCGGGCCAGCGTGATCCGCGTGCGCTTCGCGAAGCTCTCGTTGGCGAGGGCCAGGGCGGCACCCACCCGGTCCATGGGCGGCGGTTCGCCGGGCACCAGGCCGGGCAGGCTGGCCCGGATGTTCTCTTCGGTGTGATGCCGGTTGCCGTCCACGATCACCGTGCCCAGCTTTGCCTCCACCACCTTGAGGAGGACCATGCCTCCCTCGATCTCCTGTTCAGGCAGCTGGACCCGCACGGCCGGAAAGCCCGCAGCCGCATAAAGGGCTTCGATGGCCTCCACCGCCCGGCGCAGGGTGTCGAAACTGGCCTGCTCCCCGGTCAGCGGCCGCAGGGTCTCGGCGATCCGTCCTTCATCCACCAGGCGCGCACCTTCGACCCGGTAGCCACGGACCGGAAAACGCGGTCCCTCGTCCGCCACGCTCGGGAGGCAGAGGAAAGTGGCGGCCAGCAGCGCCCATCGGGAGGAGGACTGCCGCCGCGGAGTCGGGGCGGGGCGGATCACGGGTTGCGCCAATCGATAAACCGGAGGTTGAATTCTACGGGGCGTATGACGGCAACACCATACAGGCCGATATATTTAATTCCGCAAGCAACCGCTTGCCTATAGTCCGAATGGACTATCGGGGGGGTGTCGGAGGGGGGCGGTTGACCGCCGCGATGCCGGCCGCCACCAGGGCCAGGGCGAGGAATACGGCCCAGTTGAGGGGATCGCCCATCAGCAGGACGCCGGCGATGACGCCGAACACGGGGGTCATGAACGAAAAAGCCGAGAGCCGGGTGGCCGGGTAGTGCTTCACGAGCCAGAACCAGCCCAGGTAGCTGGCCGAGGCGACGATGCAGACCTGGAAGGCCAGGCTGCCGACGACGGCGGGGGTGAGCCGCACGACGCCCGGTTCGTCGAGCGCCCAGGCCGCCAGGGGCAGGACGACGGCGGACCCGGCCAGCTGGTAGAGGAGGGTCTTCTCGGGCGCCGCCCGCGCCAGGGCGGTGGCCTTGATGACGAGCGTCGTCGCCGCCCAGGCTACGGCCGCGCCCAGCATCATCAGGTCGCCGATCCAGGCCCGGCCGGCGGGCCGCAGCAGGTTTTCGCCGAAGAGAACGAGCACGCCGGCGAAGGCGCAGGCCAGCCCAGCCCATTGGCCGGGGCGCAGGTGTTCCCCCGGAATCAGCCGCACCGCGCCGACCGAGACCATGAAGGGGGCCGTGTAGAGGAAGATGACGCCACGGGACGCGGTGGTGAATTGCAGGGCCCAGTAGATCAGCGCGAACTCGCCGGCGAAGAGCATCGCGGCCGCGATCCCGGCCGCCAGGGTTCCATCCCGTTCGAAAAGGCGCACGCCACGCCAGGCCGCCCAGGCGCCGACCAGGATCGTGGCGCCGAGGGACCGCAGGGCCGACTGGGTGATCGGGGAGATGCCGGGCAGCGCCCACTTGATCGCCACCTGCTGGATGCCCCAGATCGCGCATAGCGCGACCATCAGGCCGATGGCGAGGGGGTCCAGGTGAGTCCGCGCGTTCATGGCCGGGGGCGATCCAGATAGCGGGCCGCGAACTCCTCCGCCGGCACCGGCCGTCCGAGCAGATAGCCCTGGATCGCCAGCCGGCCCACCTCGGGCGCGAATTCGCCCACCGCCGCCAGTTGGGGCTCCGTCTCGATGCCTTCGGCCACGATGTCGAGGCCGAGATTGTGCGCAAGGCCGATGATGGCGGCGACCACGGCCCGGTCGTTGCGCGCTTCCGCGTCCCCGGTGCCCAGTCCGTCCACAAACGACTTGTCGATCTTCAGCGTGTCTACCGGCAGTCGGCGCAGGTAGCTCAGGCTCGAATAACCGGTACCGAAGTCGTCGATGGCCAGCCGGCAGCCGAGCCCCTTGAGCTCCTCCATGACCAGTCGCGCCTGCTCGCCCCCGCCGAGCGTGACGCGTTCGGTGATCTCGAGTTCCAGCAGGCTGCCGTCCAGTCCGGTCCTGTCGAGCACCTGGCGCACGTCGGTGGCCACGCCTTCCTGGTTGAAGCGGGGAGCCGAGAAATTCACCGCCATGCGGAAACCCGGGCGAAGCCCCTGCCAGGCCGCCGCCTGCCGACAGGCGGACTCCAGCACCCAGGCGTCCACGCTGGCGACCATCCCGCTGCTTTCCGCCACCGGGATGAACTGGCTCGGCGGTACCGGTCCGAGTTCCGGCGACGTCCAGCGGACCAGGGCTTCGGCGCCCACCAGCGTCCGATCGGGCAACTGGTACACCGGCTGGTAATGGACGCTCAGCTCGTTCCTTTCCAGGGCCAGGCGCAGGCCGATCTCGATGCGCATGTAGGCGACGACGGTTTCCGCCATCTCCGGCACGAAGAACTGGAATCGACCGCGACCCCTTTCCTTCGCCCGGTACATCGCCACCTCTGCGTTGCGCAGCAACTGTTCCGCGGTCTCGGCGTCGTAGGGATACATGGTCATGCCGACGCTGGCGCCGCCCCGGTACTCGGAGCCGTTCACCGGCACGGGCCGTCCGAGTTCGGCGACGACGGTCTCGGCGACCCGAGCCAGGTCCTCCGGTCCGCGTCGGTCGGGCAACAGCAGGGCGAACTCGTCGCCCCCCAGGCGCGCCGCCGTGTCGGTCTCGCCGGCGATGGCCGCCAGCCGCTGGCCGATCTGGGCGAGCACCAGGTCGCCCTGGGGATGTCCCAGGGTGTCATTCACATTCTTGAAGTGGTCCAGGTCGATCAGGGCCAGGCCGAAGGACCGGCGCGTGCGGCGGGCCTGGAGTATGGACTGGCGCAGCCGGTCGAGGAAGAGCACCCGGTTCGGCAGGTGGGTGAGCGCGTCGTAGTAGGTCATGCGCTCCATGCTCTCCCGCGCGAGGAGGTGCTCCGTGATGTCGCTGACGATGCCGACGTAATGGAGTCCCTCGTCGCTGCGGATCGCCTGGACGCGGGCCCACTGCACGTAGATGTCGCCGTTCCTGCGCCGGTTGCGGATCTCGCCCTCCCAGCGCCCCGTCTCGTCCAGGGCCCGCCACATGGCCCGATAGAACTCCGGTCCGTGCTGGCCGGACTTGAGCATGCGGGGGTTGGCGCCAATCAGTTCGTCCTCGGCGTAGCCGGTCACCGCGCAGTAGGCGGGATTGACCCGCTGGATCGCCCCCTTGGCGTCCGTGACGACGATGCCCTGCTGGCTTGCCCGGAAGACCGTTTCGGCGAGGCGGCGGTCCCGCTCCCGCAGGCGCCGCTCGGTGATGTCCTGGAAGACGATGACCGCCGCCACCTCGTCGGGCCCGGCGGCCTGCCGCAGGCTGAACTCCACCGGAAATCCCCGGCCATCCCGGTGCCGGAATTCGGTTTCTCCCGTGTAGCCGCTTCCAGCCCGCAGGGCGGCGGTGACGGGGCATTCGTCGCGGCCACCCGCGGCCGCGTGGAGCCGTTCCTGCAGGGACTGTCCGGCGAGTTCGGCCGCGGTCCACCCGGTGTGGGCGCAGGCGTAGGGATTGGCAAAAACGATCCTGCCGTCCCGGTCGCAGGCGATCATGCCCACGGCGGCCTGCTCGGTGAGGCTGGCGACGAGGCGGCGGCCGGCCTCGGCGCGCTCCCGCTCGCGCCGGTAATAGGTGGCGGCGATCAACAGTCCGGCCGTCATGACCGCGGCCAGGAACACCAGGATTCCCCGGATCCGGGCCTCGGCCGCGATTTCCTCGCCCACCTGCCGGCGGTTGAGCGCGATCAGCCGGTCCAGGTCGTCCCGGGCCGGCGACTGGACCAGGGCGTGGGTGACGGACTCCAGGCGCGGCTGGCGATGGCGGACGACGGCGGCATGGCGGAGGAGGCGGCGCAGGTCTTCGGCCACGGCCTGCGGCAACCCGTCGACGAAGGGGGCGAGCCTCTCCATGCGCAGGCCGATCTCCTCCTCGAGGCCGGGCTGGGCGGCCAGGGCCATCCGCATCACCGCGTCGGAAAGCGCCATGACCTCGTCCTGGAGCGCCGCCCGGCGCCGCGAGTCCGGGAGGGCCGCCAAGACGTCGGCGTCGTTGGCGAAATACTGGACCGAGTTCCTGATCACCGCCGCGTCGTACTTGAAGCGCTCGAAGTCCTCCTCGCGCAGCCGGCTCGCCCGATCGTAGGAACCCCAGGCCGCCCCCGATTCGGGGTCGCCGGAATCGAGCTGGCGGCCGAGAATGGCGCGCATGCTCCGCAGGTCGCCAAGGATATGGTTGGCGCCGTCGTAGTTGTTGAGCAGGCCGTAGCGCAGGCGCAGGACCGTCTCGTTCAGGCGCCATTCGGCGGCATCGATCCTCTGCAGCATGGCCGCGCCGCGCTGCAGGCGCGCGTGCTGGTCCCGGGCGTGGAACCAGCCCGCGCCGACCGCGAACAGGGCCAGGGTGAGGCCGGCCAGCAGCCAGACCCGGCGCCGGATCGCCGTCATCGGCCCGGGTCCTCCACGGCGTCGGCCGGCAGTTCCCCGGTAAGCGATTCCAGGAAGGCGATCAACTGGCCCTTCCGCCTCGGATCGAGCCGCACGCCCAGCTGATAGCGGGCCATCAGGTCCACGGCCTCTTCCAGCGTCGCCACCGATCCGTCGTGGAAATAGGGGGCCGTGCGCGCCACGTTGCGCAGGCTGGGCACCTTGAAGACGTGCCGGTCCTCCTCGCGCCGGGTCACGCTGTACCGGCCCAGGTCCGCCTTGGTCGGGGCCCGTCCCCGGTCCCGGAAGAAGTCTCCCATGACCCCCAGCCCCGCGTACATGTTGCCGCCCAGGTTGGCGCCCTGGTGGCAGGCCACGCAACCCAGGTCCCGGAACAGGCGCCAACCCTCCGCCGCCGCCGGGGAGAGGGCCGTGGCATCCCCTTGCAGATGCCGGTCGAAGGGCGCGTCGGCTGTGACCAGGCTTTGCTCGTAGGCGGCGATGGCATCCTGGATTGCGGGGCCCTCCAGGCGGCCGTAAAGGCGCGCGAATGCCGCCGCGTAGGCCGGGTCACCGGACAGCCTGGCGACCACCTGCGGCCAGTTTGAGTCCATCTCGGTCGGGTTGTGGACGGGCCCGGCCGCCTGCTCCACCAGATCGGCCGCCCGGCCGTCCCAGAACTGCCGGAAGTTGAGGCCGCTGTTGAGCACGGTGGGCGTGTTCACGTCCCCCTTCTGCCCGCGCACCCCGACCGCCTGGGGCAGGCCGTCCATGCCGCCGCGGTTCAGGTCATGGCAGCTTGCGCAGGCCACGGTGCCGTCGCCCGACAGGCGCTTGTCATGGAACAGCCGGCGTCCCAGACGGACCTTTTCCGGATCGAGGCCGACCGGTCGGGTCAGGGGCGAGACCGGGCCCTGGGCCGGCGCCGCCGGCGCGCCCGCACCGGAACTGCCGCCCGCCGGTGCCCTGATGGCCTGTTCCGGGGGCGCGAAGGCGAAATAGGCGAGCAGCGCCGCCGCGCAGACGGCGAGGACCGCGATGGCGATGGCCGGGTCGGGGCGGGTGGAGGGCGGCATGGTCGTCATGAACACCGGACGATACCGGGGGATGGCCGGTCGTTCAAGCGCCAAGGCAGGTGGGGCGGCGACGGGGTGGCCGGGCCTTGACGGAGTGCCCCCGGACGGCCATAGTTCGGCGCCCGAATACCGCTTCCCACCGTCCGATCCATGAACCCCAGATCCTCGCCGTCCAGGCATGCGGCGCACCGTGTTGCGCGCAGGACCATCGTCTGCGTGACGCTTCGGCCCGGCCCGGACGGAGGAGGGCGCCCTTCTGCTTTCCCTGCCGGTGTTCCGGGTGCCCCGGCCGCGCGAAAGGGGTTCCCGGAATGAGCCAGCCACGCCGCAACATCGAAGGCCTGGGCCAGGTATTCACGCCGGATCCCGTCGTCCAGCGGCTGCTTGCCCTGGCCCGGGGCACCGGGCGGGTCCTGGAACCCGCCTGCGGAGACGGGGCCTTCCTTTCCCGCCTGCGGGAAAGGTTCCGCGACGTGGTGGCCGTCGAACTGGACCCCGCGCATTGCCCGCCCGGGGCCCTGAACGAGGACTTCTTCGCCTTTTCCCCCGCGGAGCGCTTCGACACGGTGATTGGCAACCCACCCTACGTGAAGGCCCGGGACATACCGCCGGGTACCCGGCTGCGCCTGTCCTCGCACCTCCTCGACGGCCACGCCAACCTCTATTTGCATTTCATCGAAAAATCCGTCCGCCACCTGGCGCCGGGCGGCGAACTGGTCTTCATCACGCCGCGGGATTTCCTCAAGGCCACCGGCGCGGCCCGGCTGAACACCTGGCTGTTCGAGCAGGGGACGATCACCGATTTCGAGGACCTGGGGGACGCGCGGGTCTTCGAGGATGTGGTGCCCAACTGCGCCATCTGGCGCTTCGAGAAGGGGAACATGGGCCATCGGCTCCGGGACGGGAGGCGCATGGTCCTGGCCGGCGGACAACTGATGTTCACCCGCGGCATCTACAGCGTGCCGCTGGATTCCGTGTTCGCTGTCAGGGTGGGGGCCGTCTCCGGCGCCGATGCGATCTTCGCCAATCCCGAACTGGGGAACGCGGATTTCGTCTGTTCCCGGACGGCGACCACCGGCGAGTTGCGGCGCATGATCCACCTGGACGATGCGGCGCCGATCGCCTACCTGGAGCAGTTCAAGGAACAGCTCCTCTCCCGCCGGGTGGCCCGCTTCGACGAGAACAACTGGTGGAAGTGGGGCCGCCGGCACCACGTGTCGGACGCCCCCCGCATATACGTGAACCAGAAGACGCGGCAGCCGCGCCCCTTCTTCCTGCACCCCTGCCGCGACTACGACGGTTCCGTGCTGGCCCTGTTCCCGCACCGCCGGCACCTGGCGCCGGCGGACCTGGTCCGGCTGGCCGGCCTGCTCAACGACGTGGACTGGTCGGAATTGGGATTCGTCTGCGACGGACGCTTCCTCTTCTCCCAGCGCAGCCTGGAGAAGGTCCTGCTGCCGGAGGAGTTCGCCGCCTACGCCGCCGGCTGAGGAAGGGGGCATCCGCCATGGCGGCGGGGGCCCTGGTGTAACATCGACCCCGGGAACGCCCCCGGCTTCATGATGAAAGAATGGTACCGCACCTCACCACCGCCCTGACGGGGCCCCTGCTGGACCTGGAACGGCGCCTGCTCGCCAACGACACGCGCATCGAGCAGTGGCTGCGCGCCCATTGGCTGGAGCACACGCCGCCCTTCTACTGTTCCGTGGACCTGCGCAACGCCGGCTTCAAGCTGGCGCCCGTGGATACCAACCTGTTCCCCGGCGGGTTCAACAACCTGAATCCGGCCTTCCTGCCCCTGTGCGTCCAGGCGGCCATGTCGGCCATCGAGAAGATCTGTCCGGAGGCGAGGAACCTGCTGCTGGTGCCGGAGAACCATACCCGGAACCAGTTCTACCTGATGAACGTGGCGCGCCTGGCCGGAATCCTGCACCGCACGGGCCTGAACGTGCGCATCGGTTCCCTGCTGCCGGAGATCACGGCCCCCACCGTCCTGGACCTCCCCGACGGCCAGACGCTGACGCTGGAGCCCGTCAGGCGCCTGGGCGCGGAGGGTGCCCGCCTGGGACTCGACGGATTCGACCCCTGCGCCGTCCTGCTCAACAACGACCTGTCCGGCGGCGTCCCCGAGGTCCTCCGCGGCCTCCACGAGCAGTTCGTGATCCCGCCGCTGCATGCCGGCTGGCATTCCCGCCGCAAGACCCGGCATTTTGCCGCCTACCAGGAGGTGGCGACCGGCTTTGCGGAGATCCTCGGCATCGATCCCTGGCTGATCAATCCGGAATACGAATACTGCGGCCAGGTGAACTTCCAGGAACGTTCGGGCGAGGAATGCCTGGCCGCCAACGTGGATACCCTCCTGTACCGGATCCGCGCCAAGTACAAGGAGTACGGCATCGAAAGCCCGCCCTTCGTCATCGTCAAGGCGGATGCCGGCACCTATGGCATGGGGATCATGACCGTCCGGGATGCCTCGGAGGTCCGGGGGCTCAACCGCCGCCAGCGCAACAAGATGGCCGTGGTCAAGGAGGGCATGCAGGTCACCGAGGTAATCATCCAGGAGGGCGTGCCGACCTTCGAGACGGTGGACGAGGGCACCGCGGAACCGGTCGTCTACATGATCGACCGCTACGTGGTGGGCGGCTTCTACCGCGTGAACACCGGTCGCGGCATCGACGAGAACCTCAATGCCCCGGGCATGCATTTCAAGGCCCTGGACTTCGAGGGCACCTGTTCGCTGCCGGACGCGGGCCAGGCGCCGGACGCGCCGCCCAACCGCTTCTACGCCTACGGGGTGGTGGCGCGCCTGGCGCTGGCGGCCGCTTCCCTGGAGCTTGAGCGCAGCGAGGCGCCATGAGGTTCGCCTTCATCCTGGATCCCCTCGAGGGCCTCAAGGCCTACAAGGATTCCAGCGTCGCCATGATGCGTGCCGCCGCCCGGCGGGGCCACGAGTTGTGGACCGTGCAGCGGGAACGCATCGCCTGGCGTGGGGGGGCGGTGACCGCCGAGGCGGTCCGCGTGGAACCGGCCGAAGGCGACGCGCCCTGGTTCACCGCACCGGAGGTCCGGGAGTTCGCCCTGCGCGAGTTCGACGCGGTGCTGATGCGGCAGGATCCCCCCTTCGACATGGAATACGTGACGGCGACCTGGCTGCTCGAGCGGGCCGAGGCGGAGGGGGCCCGGGTGTTCAACCGGCCGCGGGCCATACGCGACCATTCCGAGAAGGTCGCCATCGCCGAGTTCCCGGAATTCACCGCCCCCACGCTGATCGCGCGCGACGAGGCCCGCCTGCATGCCTTCATCGACGAGATGGGCGACGCCGTCCTGAAGCCCCTGGACGGCATGGGCGGCGCCTCGGTGTTCCGGGTCGCCGCCGCGGACCCGAACCGCAACGTGATCGTCGAAACGCTGACCGGGCATGGCCGGCGGACCATCATGGCACAGCAATATCTCCCGGCCATCACCGAGGGCGACAAGCGGATCCTGCTGATCGGCGGGGAGGCGGTGCCTTTCTGCCTGGCGCGGATTCCGAAGGCGGGCGAGAGCCGCGGCAACCTCGCTGTCGGCGGCACGGGCGTCGCGCGCCCGCTGACGGAGGGGGACCGGCGCATTGCCGAGGCCCTCGGACCGGTGCTGTGGTCCCGGGGCCTGCTGCTGGTGGGACTGGACGTGATCGGCGACCGGCTGACCGAGATCAACGTGACGAGCCCCACCTGTTTCGTCGAGATCGCCAGCCAGACGGGATTCGATGTGGCAGGCCGCTTCGTCGAGGCGCTGGAGGCCTGCTGCCGGCCATGACCGGGGCCGGGCATCGGTCGGGCGCGGCCGCGTCCGGAAGGCGGCTGGCAGGGCTGCTCGCCGCGACAATCCTGCTGGCCGCATGTGCCCCGCGGGTTCCCCTCGGCCAGGAGTCCTACGTCTTCGGCACCCGGGTGGAGGTGCTGGTCTGGGGCGGCGACCGGGAGAAGGCCCGGCAGGCGATCGCCGCGGTGCTCGGCGAGTTCGACCGGCTCCACCGCACCTACCACGCCTGGCAGCCCTCCGAACTCACGGCGCTCAACGACGCCCTGGCGGCCGGCCGGAGTCTCGTGGTGAGCGAGGAACTGGCAGGCTTCCTGCGGGAAGCCCAGGCCCTTTCCGCCCGCGGCGAGGGACTTTTCGACCCGGGGATCGGCCGGCTCGTGGCCCTGTGGGGTTTCCACGGCGACGAGTTCAAGCCGGTGCTGCCGGACCCCGACGCGCTGGCCGCCCTGCGCCAGGTCCGTCCCGGCATCCGCGACCTGCGGCTGGACGGGCGACGGGTGTCATCGAGCCGGGCGGCCGTCGCCCTCGATTTCGGCGGCTACCTGAAGGGCGTCGCCCTCGACCGGGCCGCGGCCACGCTGAAGAATGCCGGATTCGCCGACGCCCTCATCAACATCGGCGGCAACGTGATGGCCCTGGGCAGCAAGGGAGGAACCCCCTGGCGGGTCGGCATCCAGCATCCCCGGTCGCCCTCGCCCATGGCAACGCTGGAACTGCGGGATGGGGAGGCCATCGGCACCTCCGGCGACTACCAGCGCTATTTCGAGGTGCAGGGACGCCGGTACTGCCACCTGATCGACCCGCGCACCGGGGAGCCGGCCAGCGGGACCCAGGCCGTCAGCGTCCTGATCCCGCCGGGACCCGGGGCGGGAACCATGTCCGACGTGGCCAGCAAGCCGCTGTTCGTCGCCGGCGACGGATGGCCGCGCCTCGCGTCCGCGATGGGGGTCGGCCAGGTGCTGCGGGTGGCGGCCGACGGCCGCGTCCAGGCCACGGCGGCCATGGCGGCCCGCCTGGCCTTTGACCCGCCGGACACGAAGGTGGAGGCGCTGCCGTGACCGACGAGGACCGGGAGCGCGCGGTCCGCCGCCTGGTGGGCGTTGCGACGCTGCGCCGGTTGCGCCGCATGGTGGATGCGGAGGCCGGCGCGCGGCGCGCCGAGGCGCTATGGGCCCGCCGTCTGGCATGGGCCTTCGCCGTCATGGCCGCCCTCGTCGTGCTCGCCCTGGCCCTCCGGTAGAATCGGGGCATTCGACTCGGGGGCCGCGGCCATGCGGACGGCTCCCCGCGAGAGGCGCGAAACCATGATCGGCCTGTTCCTGATCACCCATACCACCTACGGCGAATCGCTGATCCAGTGCGCCTGCCACGTGCTGAACCGACGGCCGCCCCAGATCGTCCAGCTCGGCGTCGCGGCCCAGGACGATCCGCTGGACCTCCTGCCCCTGGCGGAATCCATGATGCATTTCGTGGATACCGGCGAGGGCGTCCTCATCATGACGGACATCTATGGGGCGACGCCCTCCAACATCGCCCTGAAGCTGCTCGACCCCGGGCGCGTGGAGGGAATCACCGGGGTCAATCTGCCGATGCTGCTGCGCGCCCTGACCTACCGGGAGAAGGGAATGGGCGTCCTGCTGACCCGCGCGATCGCCGGTGGCCGCGACGGCGTCCTCAACATGCTGGATCACTGATGCCGCGAAGCGAAGTCGAGATCGTCAACAAGCTGGGCCTCCATGCCCGGGCCTCCGCGAAGCTGACCCAACTGGCCGGAAGCTTCCCCTGCGAGGTATGGATGGAGCGGAACAAGCGCCGCATCAATGCGAAAAGCATCATGGGGGTCATGATGCTGGCGGCCGGCAAGGGCGCCCGGGTGGTCATCGACTGCGAGGGCGAGCGGGCCGAGGAGGCCCTGGCGGCCATCGAGCGGCTGATCGCCGACAGGTTCGGGGAGGGGGAGTGAGCGCCCCGCGCGGCTGCCCGGCGGCGAGCCGGATGCGGCGAAGCCGCGCGGTGGGGTGCCGGTCGGGGACAGCGGCGGCCCGGAGTCGGATCAACGTCGCCCCCTCCGGCGGGGAGCGGGTTGCAGGGAGCGGGAGCCCATGAGTTTTTCGCTGCACGGATTGGCCGTCTCGCCGGGCATTGCCATTGGCCGGGCGCAGCTCGTTTCCCACGCGATCCTGGAGGTGGCCCACTACACGGTCCGGGAGAAGGACGTGGCTACGGAGGTGGAGCGATTCGAGACCGCCCGCACCACGGTTGCTGCCGAACTGGTGACCCTGCATGCCGAAGCGTCGGTCCCTGGCGCGCCGTCGGAACTCGCGGCCTTCGTCGAAGTGCACGCCATGCTCCTGGCGGACCCCATGATCGCCGAGGAGCCCAAGAACCTGATCCGCGAGCGCCGCTGCAACGCCGAATGGGCACTGACCCAGCAGATGGAGGCCATGGTCGCCCAGTTCGACGAGATGGAGGACGCCTACCTGCGGGAGCGCAAGCAGGACGTGGTCCAGGTGGTGGAGCGGGTGCTCAAGGCCCTGATGGGCAAGGCCCGCAAGCTCGGCAAGCGGGCGAAGGACGAGGACCTGATCATTGTCGCCCACGACCTCTCGCCGGCCGACACCATCCAGTTCAAGAACCTGAAGATCGGCGGGTTCGTCACCGACCTGGGTGGCGCCACCTCCCACACCGCCATCGTTGCCCGCAGCCTGGCCATCCCGGCGGTGGTCGGCATGCACCATGCGCGTCCCCTGGTGCGGGACGACGACCTTCTGGTGGTGGACGGCACGCGGGGGGTCCTCATCGTCGATCCCGACCCCCGCATCCTGGAGGAATACCGCCTGCGCAAGGAGGAGCTCGAACTCGAGCGCTCCAAGCTCAAGCGCCTCAAGTCCGCGAAGGCGGCGACCCTGGACGGGGCGAAGATCTCCCTGCAGGCCAATATCGAGCTTCCCCAGGACATCGAGCAGGTGAGGGCCGTCGACGCGGAGGGCATCGGCCTCTTCCGTACCGAGTTCCTGTTCATGAACCGGGACGAACTGCCCGACGAGAACGAGCAGTACGAGGCCTACAAGGCCGTCGCCAAGGCCATGGCCGGCAAGCCGGTGACCATCCGCACCCTGGACATCGGCGCCGACAAGAATGCGCGGGCCCTGCGCAGCCTGCGCGGTGCCGAGCGGCAGGCGCCGAATCCCGCCCTGGGACTGCGGGCGATCCGCTACTGCCTGGCCGAACCCCAGATCTTCCTCGAGCAGTTGCGGGCCATCCTGCGCGCCGCGCATTACGGCAAGGTGCGCATCCTGATCCCGATGCTGGCCCACGCCCTGGAGGTGGAGCAGGCGCTGGCCATGGTGGAGCAGGCGAAGGCCCAGCTGCGGGAGACCCGCCACAAATTCGACGAGCACGTGGAAGTGGGAGGCATGATCGAGATTCCCGCCGCCGCCCTGGCCTTGAACACCTTCCTGCGCCGCCTGAATTTCCTCTCCATCGGGACCAACGACCTGATCCAGTACACCCTGGCCATCGACCGCACGGACGAGACCGTGGCCCACCTGTACGACCCGCTGCACCCGGCGGTCCTCAAGCTCATCTTCAACACCCTGCAGGCCGGCGCGCGGGCCGGCATTCCCGTCGCCGTCTGTGGCGAGATGGCAGGCGACGCACGCCTGACCAAGCTCCTGATCGGCATGGGCCTGCGCCAGTTCTCCATGCATCCGTCGCAGATCCTGGAGGTGAAGCAGCAGGTGGTCACCGCCGATGCCGAGACCCTCACCGCCCGGGTCGCCCGGCTCCTCAAGTCGGAGGAGCCGGAGCGGATGCGGGAACTGATCGAGAAGCTCTGATCTCCCCGTCGGATCAGGTATCCCCGGCGGCGGGTGCCGGTTCCGCACCCCGCCGGCGAAGCGAGAGCACCACCGAAGTGCCGATGATCGCCGCCACCACCCCCAGGGAGGCGGCGACGGGAATCTTCACCAGGTCGATCAGCAGCATCTTGGTGCCGATGAACACCAGCACCAGGGCGAGGCCGTATTTCAGCAGCGAGAAGCGGTCGGCCATGCCCGCCAGCAGGAAGTACATGGCGCGCAGCCCGAGGATCGCGAAGACGTTGGAGGTGAGCACGATGAAGGGGTCCGTGGTGACCGCGAAGATGGCGGGGATCGAGTCGACGGCGAAGATGACGTCCGAGATCTCCACGAGGACCAGGACGAGGAACAGGGGGGTCGCGTAACGGACCAGGCGCCCGCCCTCCTCGCGGCGCACGAAGAAGCGCTCGCCGTGCAGCGCGTCCGTGACCTTCATGTGCCGGCGCATCCAGAGGATCACCGGGTTGGCCGCCAGGTCGGGCTTCTCGTCGGCGAACCACCACATCTTGACCCCGGTGAAGAGCAGGAAGGCGCCGAAGACGTAGAGGACCCAGTGGAATTGGGCGATCAGCCAGGTGCCGGCGAAGATCATGCCCGTGCGCATGACGATGGCGCCCAGGACGCCGAAGATCAGCACCCGCTTCTGGAGCTCCGGCGGCACGGCGAAGAATCCGAACAGCATCAGCCAGACGAAGACGTTGTCCACGGCCAGGGATTTCTCGATCAGGTAGCC
>JAEUNJ010000041.1 GCA_016791145.1 Rhodocyclaceae bacterium
TGCGTCCGCCGCGGCCCGCTCCGCCATGCCCTGGGCGTCCTCCAGGGAACGCAGCAGCACGGCCGCGAACACCGCGATGAAGGCCACGCTGAGCGCGAACTCCAGCCAGGTGATTCCCGTTTCCCGTCCCCGCGCCCGGCGCCGTCCCCGGCTGTAACGGCCGGCCGGGTTCATTTCTTGATGGCGGCCTTGCCCAGGTCCCAGATCGGCAGGAAGATTCCCAGGGCCAGGATGAGCACCAGGATGCCGAGGAAGACGATCAGGATCGGCTCGATCTGGTCGGAGAGCGTCTTCAGCTCGTACTCCACCTCCCGCTGGTACATGTCCGCCACCTGTTCCATCATCTCGTCCAGGGCGCCCGATTCCTCGCCCACGGCGATCATCTGCAGGACCACCGGCGTGAACACGGCGGCCGTGATGGCCGTGCGCAGCACGCTCTCGCCCCGCTCGATGCCCTCGCGCATCTGCTCGATCTTGCCCGCGATGAACTGGTTGTCCACCGTCTGGGAGACCACGGTCATGGCCTGGATCACCGGCACGCCGCTTCTCATGGCCAGCGCGAAGCTGCGCGCGAAGCGGGCCAGGGTGGCCTTGCGCACGATCTTGCCGGCGATGGGGATGCGCAGCTTGAGGGAATCCCAAGAATGGCGGCCCGAGGGCGTGCCGACCCAGGCCCGGAAGCCGAGGACCGCCGCCGCCGCGGCCAGCAGCAGCAGCGGCCAGGCCGTCACCATGAAGTCCGAAAAGCCGATCAGGAGCCGCGTCATCAGTGGCAGCTCGGTGTTGAAGCCCTTGAACACCTGGGCGAAGGCCGGGATCACCCAGATGTTCACCACCACGATGGCGCCGATCATCGCCGCCACCACGAAGCTCGGGTAGCGCAGGGCCGACTTCACCTGGTTGCGCATGAAGGCCTCGAACTCCAGGTGGTGGAAGAGGCGCAGGAAGATCTCCTCCAGCAGGCCGGTCATCTCGCCGACCCGGACCATGGAGAGGTAGAAGGGGGTGAAGACCTTCGGGTGGCGGGCCAGGGAGGCGGACAGCTCGCGGCCGGAATCCAGGCTCTCCCGCACGTCCTGGAGCGTCTTCTTCATGGCCTTGTTGTCGGAGGATTCCTGCAGGCCCGTCAGGGCCCGCATGATGGGCACCCCCGCCTTCATCAGCGTGTTGATCTGCCGGCTGAAGAGCAGCACGTCCGTGTGGCCCACCCGGTCGCCGAGCAGCCCCTCGCCGGCCGCCGCGGCGGTCTCCGCCGGCCGGGCCGCCGTGGCCGTGATGGACAGGGGAATGATGCCGCGGCCGGATAGCTGGTCCGCCGCGCCGGCGGCCGTGGCGCTTTCCAGCGTGCCCTCCACCAGGCCGCCGCCGGTGTCCCGTCCCCGGTAGGCGAACGTGGCCAAGCTCAGGCTTCCTCGAACTCGTTGCTGATGCGCATGGCCTCCTCGACGGTCGTGCGGCCGGCGAGGACGAGGCGAACCGCGTCGTGGCGCAGGGTGCCGCCGGCCATCTGGTGGCGGCCCGCCTGCACGAAGAGGTTCGGGTCGTCCTGGTTGGCCGCCTCGACCAGGGCCTGGGTCATCTCCAGCATCTCATAGACGCCGGTGCGCCCCTGGTAGCCCGTGCCGTTGCAGTGGGTGCAGCCGCGGCCGCGCTTGTAGGCCTGGCCATCCACCCGGTCCGCCAGCTCGTAGCGCAGCCACTCGTGCTCGTGGGGCGCCGGCTCGTAGGGTTCGGCGCAGTTCTCGCAGATCACGCGCACCAGGCGCTGGGCCAGCACCAGCTGCAGCGACAGGGCCACCATGTAGCGCGGCACCCCCATGTCGAGCAGGCGGATGGGCGAGGTCAGCGCGTCGTTGGTGTGCAGCGTGGAGAGCACCAGGTGGCCGGTCATGGCGGCGCGCATGCCGATCTCGGCGGTGACCTGGTCGCGCATCTCGCCCACCAGGATGATGTCCGGATCCTGGCGCAGGGCGGTGCGCAGCACCCGCTCGAAGCCCAGGTCGATCTTCTCGTGCACCTGCACCTGGTTGATGCCGGGCAGCCGGTACTCCACCGGGTCCTCCACGGTGATGATCTTCTTCTCCGTGGTGTTGAGTTCCTTCAGCGCCGCGTAGAGCGTCGTCGTCTTGCCGGAGCCCGTGGGGCCGGTGACCAGGATGATGCCGCTGGGCCGGTGGATGGCGTGGCGCACCCGCTCCAGGATGTGCGGCGGCATGCCGATGTTGTCGAGGCCCAGCAGGCCCGTGTTCTGGTTCAGCAGGCGCATGACGACCGACTCGCCGTGCTGGGTCGGCATGGTGGAGATGCGCACGTCCACCGGGTTGTTGCGCACCTTGACGGCGAAGCGGCCGTCCTGGGGCAGGCGCTTTTCCGAGATGTCCAGCCCCGACATCAGCTTCAGGCGCAGGGCCAGGGCGGTGGCGATCTTCATGTCCGCCTCGGTCTGCACGTGCAGCACCCCGTCGATGCGGAAGCGGATGCGCAGCGACTTCTCCTGGGGCTCGATGTGGATGTCCGAGGCGCGCATGCGCAGGGCCTCCTCGAACACCGTCTGCAGCAGCTTGACGACCGGCGCGTCCTCCGCGCCGGCGGTGAGGCCCAGGATGTCGCCGAACTCCACCGGCACGTCGCCCAGCTCGGCGGTCAGCTCCTTGGCCAGCCCGGTGATCTCCTCGGTGCGCCGGTAGATGCGGTCCAGCGTCGACAGGAGCTGGCTCTCCATGACCACGGCAAGCTCGATGTCGCGCTTGATGACGCGCGTCACCTCGTCGAAGCCCTGCAGGTCCGTCGGGTCGGCGAAGCCCACCTGCAGCAGGCCCATGTTCTCGCCCAGCACCACGGCCCGGAAGCGGCGGGCCTGGGTCTCCGGCAGCAGCTTCACCAGCTCGGGCTTGAAGTTGTAGGCCTTCAGGTCCACGAAGGGCGCGCGCAGCTGGCGCGCCAGGGCCTTGGAGATTTCCTCCTCCGTGACGAAGCCGCTTTCGACGAAAATGCGCCCGAGCTTGCGGCCGGTGCGCTTCTGCTCGTCGAGGGCGAGCTTGAGCTGCTCCTCCGTCAGCAGGGATTGCTGGATCAGCAGGTCGCCGAGGCGGATTTTTTCAGGGCGGGCCATGGACCCCCTCCGGGGCGGTCAGTGAAAATGCTGAGAAACGTTGTTCGGTTTGACGTCTAGCATCCTGATTTTGCAGGAACTTACCCCTTTTTCAGCGGCGAGGCAAGTGTTCCGGATCATTCTCTTCCAGCCCGAGATTCCCCCCAACACGGGCAACATCGTGCGCCTTTGCGCCAATGCGGGGGCCGAACTGCACCTGGTGAAGCCCCTGGGCTTCAGCCTTTCCGAGCGGGCCCTGCGCCGGGCCGGCATGGACTACGCCGAGTTCGCCGCCGTCCGCCTCCATGAGGGCTGGCCCGCCTGCAAGGCCGCCCTGGGCGGGGCGCGCCTCTTCGCGTGCACCACGAAGGGCGGCACCCGCCACGACGCCCCCGCCTACGCCGATGGCGACGCCTTCGTCTTCGGCCCGGAGACCCGGGGCCTGCCCCAGGCCATGCTGGATGAGTTTCCCCCGGAGCGCCGGCTGCGCATCCCGATGGTGCCGGGCAGCCGCAGCCTCAACCTCTCGAATGCGGCGGCCGTGGTGCTGTACGAGGCGTGGCGGCAGGTGGGGTTCGGGGGGGCGGGGTAGGCGCGAGCTCATCGGCGGCACATCCCGATTTCCTCGGGGTTCCGCCCCGGAACGCCACATTGCGCCACTATGACTTTCGCCTGATTGACCCTGACGGAATTCCAGACAGATAATCGGCGTTCGCCAAATCGGGCCAAGCGAATCAACCCGGTCGCATCATTTTTCGAAAGGGCCCAATGCCCATCGCCATCGTCCAACGCTGTGCCCTCTTGATGCTCACAGCGATCCTCCTCGCTGCTTTGTCCCAAGCCCCGCGAGCGGAAGAACGCTTCGACCGCCAATGACATTTAGCATTTCCGGTCGATGAACATGCCGCGACGCCCCCGAGTACTCCTCCCTGATTTCCCATTGCATGTCGTGCAGCGGGGCATCAATCGCGAGCCATGCTTCTTCGCCGAGGAGGACTGCCAGTGCTGCCT
>JAEUNJ010000060.1 GCA_016791145.1 Rhodocyclaceae bacterium
CCGCCCGGGCGCAGGGGCGCCCACCACAGTTCCCAGGCCAGACAGAGGAAGATCAGGAGGATCAGCGCGCCCGTGGCCGCCAGGTTGGCCGCACGGGCTTTCGGGGATAATGTCATGGCTGGCTGTCGTGCGTCCGGCGACTGCCGATTATATGCCCGGCCTTCTAACGCTCCCGATCCGATCGCTCCGCCGGTTCTTCGCCGAGGGTTGCCTGCAAACCGCAGCCGGCCTCTCCTTCGCGACCCTGCTCGGCCTCGTACCGCTCCTGGCGGTCGGGGCGGCCGTCCTCACCTGGTTTCCCCTGGGCGACGCCCTGGCCGCCGCCCTGGAGAAGTTCCTCCTGGCCAACCTGCTCCCGGAGAAGGCCGGCGACATCGTCGCCAGGTACCTGGGGCGCTTTGCCCAGAAGGCCGGCAAGCTCACCTGGGAGGTGGCCGCGGGGCTGGCGGTGACCGCGCTGATCCAGATGCTTGCCGTGGAATCGGCCATCAATGCGATCTGGAAGAGCGGCGCGCCGCGGCCGCTCTTGCGGCGGGTTGCCCGGCATCTGCTGGCAGTGCTGGCAGGGCCCCTGCTGTTCGGCGGCATGCTGGCCCTGACCACCCTCGCCGCAAGCGCTTCATTCGGATTGCTGGGGGAGACCGCATGGGCGAGGGCCCATTTCTTTCCGGCCCTGTCCTTCGCCTTCCTGGCGGGCCTGTTCGCCGGCCTCTACCGGGCCGTCCCCAACGCGGCCGTGCCCTGGCGCCACGCCGTCACGGGAGGCGTTCTTGCCGCCCTCGGCCTGGCCATGCTGCAACGCCTGTTCAGCGAGTACGTCATCGGCTTCGCCGCCTATCGGGTCGTCTACGGAGCCTTCTCCGCCCTGCCGATCTTCCTGGCATGGTTGCACCTGTCGTGGAGCGTCGTGCTGCTGGGGGCGCTGACCGTGTCGGAACTGGGGACCGGCGCGCCCGAAAGACGCCGGTCCAGGCGCTGATCAGACGGGAGACGGATCCCGGTCGAATCCGAAGACCTCGATGCTGCTGGTCTGGATGTCGATGTTCATTGCATTGCACTGGAACACCCGCACCTGATCCCGCGGTTCGCTGATCAGCGCGAATCGGCCCGGACGGAAGACCCCCCGCGCGGTCAGCAGCGATTCACCCCGATCCATGCGCGGTATCGGCGGCAGCAGCAGGGCCGGCAGGGGATTGGATTCACCCCGGCCCTGGGGCGCGATCCGCACCGGCTCGGCCGAGGGTGCCAGGAGTTCAAGGCCGATCTCCACGTGCTCCGGGTTGTCGCTGCGGGCCCAGCGCACGAGGCATATGCTCCACTGGGCGTCCGGCGCCGCCCGCATGCCGATGATCCCGCCGGGCACCAACCCGCTGATCCCGCCTGCCACGTGCATCATCGCGAAACCGCCGGCGCGTTCGTTGAGGACCATCCAATCCGTCGAGACCAGCCCCGCGTCCTGGGCCGGATCCAGGTCGCCATGCAGCAACTGCCACAGCGGACCGGTATTGGCGCAGACATGCACGCGGTAGTTGTGCCGGTGCCGGGCGAACAGGCGGCGGGGCGGCGAAGCCCATCGTTCCTGGGCGCGCCGCAGCACGTTCAGGAAATCCGGGTAGGCGACCTCGTCATCCAGGTCCATCGCCGCCGGGGCGACGCCGTCGGCGATCTGCGTGATCACCTCGCGGGTCATCTCGCCCAGGGCGGTGCATCGAAAGTACAGCAGGTTGCCCGCTTCCGCCGGTGGGCGCCGGGCCATGGCCACCGGCGGCAAGTCGCGGGTCTCCTCCAGCCAGAGCCACTCTTCCGGGCGCACGGCCGGACGCGCGGGCGAAATCTCCACTGCCGCCCCGTAGCGCTTCAGGAAACGGGCCAGGAAGGCGCTTTCGCGGGGGGCCATGCTCTCGGGCTGGGCAGCCGCCAGCGCGAGCATGCCCTTCAGGGTGCGGTCCGCCGGGGAGTTCTCCGGCGGCAGCTCCGGGTCGATCTGGTTGACCGGATGGCGCAGGTGGAAGGCCTGCTGGGCCCGGGCCCACATGTCCACCGGCGCCGGACCCGAGATCAGCGCCGTGATCTCCTGTTGTTGCGCCAGGTTGCGCAGGGCGTGATGGGCCAGCACGGTGGGATGGCGCTGCGGTCCCTTGAGCTTGGCCTGGTCGGCGTCGCGCAGGCCGCGCAGGTAGCCGGCGGCCATGGCCCCGTGCACCTCGATCATGGCCTGGGCAACGTTGCGCAACCGGCGCGCCAGGGGGAGGACGGCGTCCAGCAGCAGCGGTTTGGCCGCGTCGGCCACCCGGCCGGCCCGGGGTTGAAAGAGTTCGAGGATCTTCAGGGCCTGCAGCGGCGGGAGGCGCGCCTCCAGCAAGGCGTCCACGTGGGTGCGCAACGGCACCAGGTCCAGGAGGGGGTCCGCGGCCGGTGCCGCCGCGAGCCAGGAAAGGGCGGCCTGGATGGCGGGCGATTGTTGCGGGGGGAGCTCGTTGTCGGGCATGGGCGTTCGTGGTCCGGCCGGTGCGAAATCGATTCTAGTAAAATTCGCCGCGGACCTGCGGAGATTTCCTGCCGCGCCGGAAGCGCCCCTGCCCGCTGCATGGCGATGGAATGGGGCGCCTCCCGGCGCAGGTGCTTCGCATCCCGCAAGCCCCCGGCACCGTGAATCCCCGGGTGCCCCTCTTCACATTTTCCGACGGTTCCCCACGATGAACGACTTCCTGTCCGACAAGCCGATCGCGGTCCGCGACCGCCTGATCGTCGCCCTCGATCTTCCCGACGCCGGGGCCGCCCGGGCTTTCGTGGACCAGCTGGGCGATGCCGTCGGCTTCTACAAGATCGGCCTCGAGCTCTTCATGGCCGGCGGCTACTTCGAATTGCTCGAGTGGCTGACGGCGCGGGGGAAGAAGGTCTTCGTGGACCTCAAGTTCTTCGATGTACCCGAAACGGTCCGTTCCGCCGTGCGGGCCCTCGCCGGCAGCGGCGCCACCTTCGCCACGATCCATGGCAACCAGGCCATCATGGAAGCGGCAGCCCGGGACAAGGGGGCGCTGAAGATTCTCGCCGTCACGGTGCTCACCAGCCTGGATCGGGGAGACCTGGACGACCTGGGGTTCGCCTGCGACGTGGAGAAGCTGGTTCTCTCGCGAGCCCGGCGGGCCCTGGAAACGGGGGTGGACGGCATCGTTTCCTCGGGTCTCGAGGCGCCCATGATCCGCCGCGAACTTGGCGGCCGACTGCTGGTGGTGACGCCGGGTATCCGGCCAGTCGAGAACAAGCCGGCGGACGACCAGAAGCGCACCGTCGACGTGGCCCAGGCCTTCCGCAACGGCGCCGATTACATCGTCGTCGGGCGGCCCATCCGCCAGGCCGCCGATCCCCGGGCGGCCGCCCAGGCGGTCCAGGACACCATCGCGGGGGTGTTCGCGGGCCGTTGAACGAGGCCGGTGGCCGGTGGCGGGCCCGGCCCACGGCCGGCAGGGGACGAGGCCTCCGGGGGCCTTGTGGCAGGCACGGTTTCCCGCTACAATCACCAGCTTTTTCCGATTCCTGGGGAACGAGATATGGTCGTCATACGACTCGCCCGCAGCGGCGCCAAGAAGCGCCCCTTCTACAACATGATCGTCACCGACTCGCGCAATCGGCGGGACGGCCGCTTCGTCGAACGCATCGGCTACTACAACCCGGTGGCCGCCGAGAACGAATCGGGTCTGTCGGTGAATACCGAGAGGCTGGCCTACTGGCAGGGCAACGGCGCGCAGTTGTCGCCCACCGCGGCCCGGCTGGTCAAGCAGTTCAACGCCAAGAAGGCCGCCTGAGCCGCATGGTCGTCCTGGGGCGCATCGTCGCCCCGTACGGCGTCAAGGGTTGGGTGAAGGTCCATCCCTTCGGCGACGATCCCGCCTCCTGGCGCGGCATGCCCCGCTGGTGGCTCGGCCCCGAGGCGGAGGGCAAGGACTGGCGGCAGGTCGGGCTCAGGGAAATCCGGCCCCACGGCCAGGCCTGGGTCGCCCGGCTGGAGGGCGTCGACGACCGGACTGCGGCCGAGGGCCTGGCCGGACTTTTCGTCGGGGCTCCCCGGGACGCGTTGCCGCTGACGGGCGAGGGCGAGTTCTACTGGGCGGACCTGATGGGCCTCGCGGTCGAAAACGCCCGCGGCGAGTGCCTCGGCCAGGTGGTGGAACTGGTGGAAACCGGCGCCAACCCTGTTCTGGTGGTCCGCGACGGAGAGGCGAGGGACGCGCAGGAGCGGCTGTTGCCCTTCGTGGCCCAGGTGGTGAAGGACGTGGATCTGGCCGGTGGCCGCATCCTCGTGGCGTGGGAACGGGATTGGTAGGGTGATGCTGTCCTTCGACGTCGTCACCCTCTTCCCGGAGATGTTCGATGCGGTGACGCGATCCGGCATCAGCCGGCGGGCACTGGAGCGGGGCCTGTGGGGCCTGCGTTGCTGGAATCCCAGGGACCGGACGACGGACAACCACCGCACGGTGGATGACCGCCCCTACGGCGGCGGCCCTGGGATGGTGATGCTGCCCGGTCCGCTGGAGGCCGCCATTGCGGCGGCGAAGGAGGCCAGGGGCGGCGGTCGGGTGGTCTGCCTGTCACCCCAGGGCCGGCCCCTGACCCAGGGGCGGGTGGAGGAACTGGCGGCGGGCGAGGGGGCGATCCTCCTCTGCGGACGCTACGAGGGTATTGACGAGCGCCTGATCGAGCGCTGCGTCGACGAGGAGATCTCCCTCGGGGACTTCGTCCTCTCGGGAGGCGAGATCGCCGCCATGGCGCTGATCGACGCCTGTGTGCGGCAGTTGCCGGGGGCGCTGAACGACGCGGCTTCGGCGATGGAGGAGTCCTTTGCCGCGGGGCTGCTGGATTGCCCGCACTACACGCGGCCGGAGGAGTGGAACGGAATGGCGGTGCCCGAGGTTCTCATGTCCGGGCACCACGAGGAAATCCGCCGCTGGCGCCTGAAGCAGGCGCTGGGACGGACCTGGCTCAGACGGCCGGACCTGCTTGCGGGCCGTCCCCTGAACCGGGAAGAGGCGCGGCTGCTGGAGGAATTCCGGCAGGAGCGCGGAACGTAGAAACGGCACGCACCAGGGCGACCCTGCTCTGCGGCCAGGGCCGAGGGCCATTGATAGGAGCAAAGAAATGAACCTGATCGAGCAACTGGAAAAAGAGGAAATCGAACGCCTCGGCAAGACCATCCCGGGATTCGCTCCCGGCGACACCGTCATCGTGAACGTGAACGTGGTCGAAGGCGACCGCAAGCGCGTCCAGGCCTTCGAGGGCGTGGTGATCGCGCGGCGCAATCGGGGCCTCAACTCCAGCTTCATCGTGCGGAAGATTTCCTCCGGCGAGGGCGTCGAGCGAACCTTCCAGACCTATTCCCCGCTGATCGCCAGCATCGAGGTGAAGCGCCGCGGCGACGTGCGCCGGGCCAAGCTCTACTACCTGCGCAGCCGTTCCGGAAAGTCCGCGCGGATCAAGGAAAAGCTCCAGACGAAGGGCGGCGACAAGGCCTGACCGGTCATCGGTCCCCCCAAAAGGGCGCTGCGGCGCCCTTTTTTGGTGCACTGCGGGCCCAGGCTTGATTTGGATCAAAATTGTAAATTCCCGGAAGCATAGAGTGCCGCCCCTGAACTTATAACTTTCGTTGGAGGGTTCATGAGCGAGCTTTTCCAGTGGTCGGATGATTTCAGCGTTGGCCTGCAGGAAGTGGACGAGCAACACAAGGCGCTCGTCGGCATGCTGAACGAACTGCACGACGCCATCCACCAGCACAAGGGCAGCGATGCCAGCCGCGACATCCTGTGGCGCCTGGCGGAATACACGCGGATCCACTTCACCGTCGAGGAAAGCCTGATGCGCCTCCTCAACTACCCGGAATTCGAGGGCCACAAGCAGCAGCACGAGAGCCTGATGGCCCAGGTGGCGGACCTCCAGCAGAAACTCACCACGGGGCAGGCCAAGATCACCTTCGAGCTGCTGCACTTCCTCAAGGCCTGGCTGACCCACCACATCAGCGAGAACGACAAGCAGTTCGGCGCTTACGCCATCTCGCGCGGACTGGAATCGAACTGGTCCAAGGACGTGGAGAAGACGATGACCAAGAAGCGCTGGTCCTGGAAGTTCTGGTGACCGGCCGCAAAGGTTAAACGAAAAGGGGCGCCGAGGCGCCCCTTGTCTTTCCCGTGCCGGCGGCTCCAGGCGCCCGGCGGGTCGGTCCGCTTGTCGCGTTCGATCAGGGCAAAGGCCGAGTGGTTGTGGATGGACTCGAAGTGCCCCGCCGCAGCGAAGAGCAGGGGCCCCGGTACGGGGATGCGACCGCGGAGGCGGGGCGAAGAACTTCGAATTCAGGCGCCCGGCGGGTCGGTCCGCTTGTCGCGCTCGATCAGTGCGTAGGCCGAGTGGTTGTGGATGGACTCGAAGTTCTCCGATTCCACCACGTAGGCATCGATGCGCGCTTCGGCGTTCAGCACGCCGGCCACGTCGCGTACCATGTCCTCCACGAACTTCGGATTGTCGTAGGCCCGCTCGGTCACGTGTTTCTCGTCCGGGCGCTTCAGCAGGCCATAGAGTTCGCAGGAAGCCTGGCCCTCGATCATGGCCACCAGATCCTCGATCCATACGAAGGCATTGGTGTTGGCGGCCACCGTCACATGGGAGCGCTGGTTGTGGGCGCCGCGGTCGGAGATCTTCTTCGAGCAGGGGCACAGGCTGGTGACCGGCACCACGATCTTCGTCGTGTGCCGGTAGAGGCCGCCCTCGAGGATCTCCCCGACCAGGGTGACCTCGTAGTCCATCAGGCTCTTCACCTTGGAGACGGGCGCCTCCTTGTTGATGAAGTAGGGAAAGCTCATCTCCACGTGGCCGGTCTCCGCCTCCAGGCGCACGACCATCTCGCGCAGCATGGATTCGAAGTTCTCCACGGAGATCTCCCGTTCGTAGCCGTTCAGGATCTCCACGAACCGGGACATGTGGGTGCCCTTGAAGTTGTGGGGCAGCCCGACGTACATGTTGAAGGTGGCGACCGTGTGCTGGACGCCGCCGTCCTTGTCGAGCACCCGTACCGGATGGCGGATGGACTTGATGCCCACCTTGTTGATCGGCAGTTGCCGGGAATCGGCGAAGCCTTGCACGTCAGGTATGACCATGGGATCCCTGCAATTCATGGAATGCTCTCCTGGGGTTGGGGGTGGCGCCGGATCGTGTTTGCCGCCTGCCGATCGCTCACGCCGCGCAGGATAACATTCCCGATTAAATCACTCAACTAATTCCCGGTTCCAGCCCACGGCTTCCCGGACCCGGGCCGCGATCCCCGGTCCGTCCAGGCCCAGCTGGCTCAGCAGCACCGCCGTGTCCCCGTGGTCGATGAACCGGTCCGGCAGCCCCAGGCGCAGCAGGGGCACGGTGATTCCGCCTTCCTCGAGGACCCGGGCCACCTCGCTTCCGGCGCCGCCGATCACCGCATTCTCCTCCAGGGTGACCAGGAAGTCGTGCCCGGCGGCCAGTTCCCTGGCCAAGACGGCGTCCAGGGGCTTCAGGAAGCGCATGTTGGCCACCGTCGCGTCCAGTTCCTCGCCCGCCGCGAGCGCCGGGGCCAGCAGGCTGCCGAAGGCGAGCAATGCGATGCGGCGGCCCCGGCGGCGGATCTCACCCTTGCCGACCGGCAGGTCCTCCAGGGCCGCCGAAGGGGTGGTTCCGGGGCCGCTGCCGCGCGGGTAGCGGACCGCCGTCGGGCCGTCGATGCGGAAGGCCGTGGTCAGCATGCGCCGGCATTCGTCCTCGTCGGCCGGCGCCATCACGACCATGTTCGGAATGCAGGCCAGGTAGGAGAGGTCGAAGGCGCCCTGGTGGGTGGCGCCGTCCGCGCCCACCAGGCCACCCCGGTCGATGGCCAGGACGACGGGGAGGTTTTGCAGCGCGATGTCGTGGACCAGCTGGTCGTAGGCCCGCTGCAGGAAGGTGGAGTAGATGGCGACCACGGGTTTCATGCCTTCGCAGGCGAGCCCGGCGGCGAAGGTCAGCGCGTGCTGCTCCGCGATGCCGACGTCGTGGTAGCGCCCCGGGAAGCGCTCGGCGAACTCGACCATGCCGGAGCCCTCGCGCATGGCCGGGGTGATGCCGATCAGCCGCGTGTCGGCGGCCGCCATGTCGCAGAGCCAGTCGCCGAAGACCTGGGTATAGGTGAGCTTTCCTCCGCCCTTGCCCGACACGATGCCGTTGGAGGCGTCGAACTTGGAGACGCCGTGGTAGAGGATCGGGTCGTCCTCGGCCAGCTTGTAGCCCTGGCCCTTGCGGGTGATCACGTGCAGGAACCGCGGACCCTTCAGGGCCTTCAGGTTCTGCAGCGTCGGCACCAGCGAGTCCAGGTCGTGGCCGTCGATGGGGCCGATGTAGTTGAAGCCGAATTCCTCGAACAGGGTGCCCGGCACGAACATCCCCTTCACGTGCTCCTCCGCCCGCTTGGCGAACTCGAGCAGCGAGGGCGCCTTGGCGAGCACCTTCTCCCCGGCCGCGCGCGCCGCGTTGAAGGTGCGCCCGGAAAAGAGTCGCGCCAGGTACTTGTTCAGCGCTCCCACCGGCGGCGAGATCGACATGTCATTGTCGTTGAGGATCACCAGCAGGTTCGCGTCGACGACCCCCGCGTTGTTGAGGGCCTCGAAGGCCATGCCGGCCGACATCGCGCCGTCGCCGATCACCGCCACCACCCGGCGCGACTCGCCCTTGTCCCGGGCCGCCACCGCCATGCCCAGGGCCGCCGAGATGGAAGTGGACGAATGGCCGACGCCGAAGGTGTCGTATTCGCTCTCGCCGCGGCGCGGGAACCCCGATACGCCGTCCAGCATGCGCAGCCGGTTCATGCCGGCCCGGCGCCCGGTCAGCACCTTGTGGGCGTAGGTCTGGTGGCCCACGTCCCAGACCAGGCGGTCGGCGGGCGTGTCGAACACGTAGTGGAGGGCGATGGTCAGTTCCACCGTTCCCAGGTTCGAAGAGAGGTGGCCGCCCGTCTTGGAGACCGACTCGACCAGGAAATTGCGCAGTTCCGATGCCAGGCGCGGCAGCTCGGTGCGCGGCAACTGGCGGAGCGTGGCGGGGGAGTCGATGGACTCCAGCAGGGGATAGGCAGCCATCAGAAGCTTCGTTCGGCGATGTAGCGGGTAAGTTCCGTCAGGCGACCGCCCGCGGCCCCGAAGGGTTCCAGGGTGGCCAGGGCCTCTTCACGAAGCTCCCCCGCCAGTTCCCGGGCGCGGACCAGGCCGAGGATGCTCACGTAGGTGGGCTTGTCGTGGGCGGCGTCCTTCCCGGCCGTCTTGCCGAGGGTCGTCGTGTCGGCCGTCGCGTCGAGGATGTCGTCCACCACCTGGAAGAGCAGCCCGACCCGGTTGGCGAAATGGGCAAGCCGCTCCAGGGCGGGCGCGTCGGCGCCGCCGGCGTGGGCGCCGAGCAGCACGCTGGCGCGGATCAGCGCCCCGGTCTTCCGCAGGTGCATGAACTCCAGGTCGGGCAGGTCCAGGGACTTGCCCACGGAATCGAGGTCCACGGCCTGGCCGCCGGCCATGCCCAGGGATCCGGCCGCCTGCGCGAGCATGGCGAGCATCGCCACCTGCCGGGCAGGGTCCGCCGCCGGGCCCGGGCGCGCCAGCACCTCGAAGGCCTGCGCCTGGAGGGCATCGCCGACCAGCAGCGCGGTGGCCTCGCCGAACTCCACGTGGCAGGTGGGCTTGCCCCGGCGCAGCACGTCATCGTCCATGCAGGGCAGGTCGTCGTGCACCAGGGAGTAGGCGTGAATCAGCTCGACGGCGCAAGCGGGTGCGTCCAGCCTGTCCGCCGGGGTTGCGAAGACGGCCCCGGCGGCGTGGCAGAGCAGGGGGCGCACCCGCTTTCCACCGCCCAGCACCGCATAGCGCATCGCCTCGTGGAGGCGTCGCGGCGCCAGCGTCGCGGCCGGCAGGCTCAGTTCGAGGGCCCGCTCGGTGCGCGCCTGAACCTCGGCCATCCAGGTCTTGAAATCCACTCCGGCGTTTCCCGTCAGGGGGCCGCGCCCTCGCCCGGCGGAAAGTCGGCCAGGCGCCCGCCGTCCCCGTCCTGCTCCAGGACCTGGACCCGCCGCTCGGCGGCCGCGAGGGTCTCCCGGCAGAAGCGCATCAGCTCGACGCCCCGCTGGTAGGCCGCGAGGGAATCCTCCAGGGAGAGCGGGTCCGACTCCATGGACCGGACGATGTCCTCAAGTTCCTTCAAGGCGTCTTCGAAACCGGGGGTCTTCTTGTCCGCAGGGGGCTTGGGCATGGTGAATCGCGGTTCGGAACAGGGGCTTCGCGGGCTCGCCGCGCGGATCCGGCCGGTGGCCCGCGCTCGCTCGCCGGTGCCCCGGGAAAAGGCGCTAAACATATCCCAAGGGACCCCCTCCGGTCAAATTGGGTATACTCGAATGTCCCCAATCCATGGGGCTTCGCAGGCATTCTTCCGGTTTCCGGGTCACATTTCTTGGAGGTTGGAACCCATCATGTCCGACATCGCGACCAAGGCGCAGTTGTCGCCCGCCGTCTCGCAATTCCCCGTCGACTGGTATTTCGATGAAAAGCTCTTCGAACTGGAGAAGAAGCTCATCTTCGATGCCGGCCCGGGGTACGTCGGCCATGAGCTGATGGTGCCGGAACTGTACAACTACCGGAGCCAGGAGTGGCTGGACCACGGCCGCATGCTGGTCCGCCAGCCGGACGGCGTCTACGACATGTCCAACGTCTGCCGCCACCGCCAGGCCATCATGCTCCAGGGCTCCGGCACGGCCCAGAACGTGGTCTGCCCGATCCACCGCTGGACCTACGACACCCAGGGCCAGCTGATCGGCGCCCCCCATTTCCCGGCCAACCCCTGCCTCAACCTGCACAAGCGCAAGCTGGAGAGCTGGCACGGCCTGCTCTTCAAGGGCCCGCGCTCGGCCAACGCCGACCTGGCGGGCATGCAGGTGGCCGGCGAGTTCGACTTCAGCGGCTACAAGCTGGACCGGGTCGAACTGCACGAGTGCAAGTACAACTGGAAGACCTTCATCGAGGTCTACCTGGAGGACTACCACGTCGTTCCCTACCACCCGGGCCTGGGCAACTTCGTCACCTGCGACGACCTGACCTGGCAGTTCGGCGAGTGGTACTCCGTGCAGCGGGTCGGCATCACCCCGCTGCAGAAGTCCGGCTCCAAGGTCTACGACCGCTGGCAGAAGGCGGTGCGCGACTACTACGGCGCCAACGACGACAAGCCGAAGCAGGGCGCCGTCTGGCTCACCTACTACCCGAACATCATGGTCGAGTGGTATCCCCACGTGCTCTGCGTCTCCACCCTGATCCCCCAGGACGTGAACCGCACCCTCAACGTCGTCGAGTTCTACTACCCCGAGGACATCGCCTGCTTCGAGCGGGAGTTCATCGAGGCCGAGCAGGCCGCCTACATGGAGACCGCCATCGAGGACGACGACATCGGCGAACGCATGGACCGGGGCCGCTACGCGCTGATGAAGGAGGGCCGCAACGAGGCGGGACCCTACCAGTCCCCCATGGAGGACGGCATGCAGCACTTCCACGAGTTCTACCGCCGCGTCATGGCCGGCCACCTGCCGGCGGAGCGCTGAGCGGCGAGGACCGGAATCGCGACCGGAGAAGACGGCGGCCCCGGCCGCCGTTTTTTCTTGCCCGCCTCGCCACTCCCTGCTCTCGACTGCCCCACAAATGCCCGCCCTCTGGATGGTCGCCGCCAGCTTCCTGTTCGCCTGCATGGGCGTCTGCGTGAAGCTCGGCGCCGAGCGCTTCGCCGCTGGCGAGCTCGCCTTCTGGCGCGGCTTCGTGGCCTGCGCCCTGCTCGGCGTCTACGTGGCCTGGAAGCGGCTGCCGCTGGCCACGCCGCACTGGCGGGCCCACCTGTGGCGGGGCGCCTCCGGCTTCGTCTCCCTGCTCGCCTACTTCCACGCCATCGCGCTGATCCCGCTCGCCACCGCCGTGACCCTGAACTACACTTCGCCCCTGTTCCTCGCCCTGCTGCTCGCCTTCTGGGTCCGGGAGCCGGTGCGGCCGGCCCTCTTCGTGGCCTTGGGGGCCGGCTTCGTCGGCGTGGTCTTCGTGCTGCAGCCCACCCTCGGCAGGGACCAGTGGTGGGGCGGCTTCCTGGCGCTGGCCTCCGGCGTCGTCTCCAGCGCTGCCTATCTCAACGTGCGCCGGCTCGGCGAGCTGGGCGAGCCCGAATGGCGCACCGTCTTTTATTTTTCCGCCCTGACGGCCGTCGGCGGCCTGCCCTGGCTGCTCGCCTCCCATCCCTTCCACGCCATAGACGCCGCCGGCTGGGCCCTGTTGCTGGGCGCCGGCGGCTTCGGCGCCGCCGCCCAGCTCTGCATGACGGCCGCCTACAAGCGGGGAAAGACGCTCACCGCCGCCAGCCTCGCCTACTCCACCGTCGTCTTCTCCAGCCTCTTCGGCATGCTGCTCTGGGACGACAGCCTGCCCCTGCCGGCCTGCGGAGGCACCGCGCTGATCGTCTTCGCCGGGATCGCGGCGACGGCTCTGTCGAGAGCGGGCTCCCGCGCCGCCCCGGTGCAACAGGATTGAGCTATATTCGACCCGGAAAGGAAGAACCGTCATGATCGCCATCGACCACCAGCAACACCTGATCACCGTCACCGTCCTCGGGGAATTCACCCTGGCAGACTTCAAGGAGTTCGAGGAACTCGTGAATTTCAAGGTCAAGTTCGAGGGCTCGGTGAGCCTGCTCTTCGACCTGCGGGAGATGGCCGACTACACGGTGGACATGGCGCTCGAGGAAATCCGCTACTCCCGAGCCCACAGCGACGAGTTCGACCGCGTCGCCGTCATCACCGAGAGCCAGTGGGTGGCCTGGAGCGCCTGGATCTCCCAGGTCTTCGTCTCCGCGGACCTGCGGGTCTTCGCCGACGAGGCACAGGCCCGGGCCTGGCTGGCGGGGGAGTGACGTGGCCGGCGTCCCCGCACCGCTGCTGACCGCCGCCGACCTGGCGCGGCGCCTCGCCGACCCTGCCTGGCGGGTCTTCGACTGCCGGCACGACCTGCGCAACCTGGAATACGGGCCCCAGGCCTGGGCCAAGGGCCACGTTCCCGGCGCCCTGCACCTGCACCTGGACCGGGACCTCTCCGGCCCCACCACCGGCCGGAACGGCCGCCACCCGCTGCCAGACAAGGCCGGCCTCGCCGCCCGCCTGGGCCAACTGGGCATCACGCCGGCGACCCGCGTCGTCGCCTACGACAACGAAGGCGGCATCTTTGCCTCGAGGCTCTGGTGGATGCTGCGCTGGCTCGGCCACGAGCATGCCTACGTCCTGGACGGCGGCCTCGCCGCCTGGAAGCAGGCGAAGCTGCCCCTGGACGCGGAAGTGCCCGCCTTCGCCCCGGCCGCCTACCCGGTGGGCCAGGGCCCGGCGCCCGTCCTCACCGACGAGGTGCTGGCGACGCTCGGCGACCCCGGCACCCTGATCCTCGATGCCCGCGCCGAAGACCGTTTCCGCGGCGAGAACGAAACCCTGGACCCGGTGGGCGGCCATATTCCCGGCGCCGTGAACCGCTTCTACTTCGACAACCTGGACGACGCCGGCGTGCGCTTCAAGCCAGCCGACGAA
>JAEUNJ010000079.1 GCA_016791145.1 Rhodocyclaceae bacterium
GGGTGCGTAGGGCTTCCACCAGGAACAGTTCCCTCAGGTCGAACTCCGCGAACTCCCGGTAACCGGCGAGGACGAGGCCGATCTGCCGCTCCATCGACTCCCGCTCGCCGGAAAGCAGCATCCAGAGGTCCTGGATCGCCGGACCGGTCCGGCTGTCGTCGAAATCCACGAAATGCGGTCCATCGTCGGTCCAGAGCACGTTGCCCGCATGGCAATCGCCGTGCAGGCGGAAGGTGGCGACGGGGCCCGCCCGCTCGTAGCAACGGCGCACGCCCTCCAGGGCCAGGTCGGCCGTGCCCTGCCAGGCGGCGCGCAGGTCCCCGGGAATGAAATCGCCCGCCAGCAGCCAGTCGCGGGGTTCCCGCCCGAAGCTGTCGGCGTCGAGACGGGGGCGCGCCGCATAGGATCGCAGCCTGCCGACGGCATGGATGCGCCCGAGGAACCGGCCCATCCAGCGCAACACCTGCGCGTCCTCCAGTTCCGGGGGCCGGCCGCCCCGTTTCGGGAACACCGCGAAGCGATAGCCGGCGCCGCGATGCAGCGTCGCGCCCGCGATGCGCAGGGGCGGCACTGCGGGAATCTCCCGCTCGGCCAGTTCGGACGTGAAGGCATGCTCCTCCAGGATGGCGGCATCGGACCAGCGGGCCGGCCGGTAGAACTTGGCCACCAGCGGCGGGCCTTCCTCCATCCACGCCTGATAGACCCGGTTCTCGTAACTGTTCAGGGCCAGCAGCCGTCCGTCCGGCCGCAACCCGACTCCCTCCAGGGCGGCGAGGACCGTGTCGGGAACCAGGCCGGCGAAAGGCGGCGCGGACTCGTCGGCGGCGGCGCGCGGCGGGTTCCCGGTCCGCCGGCCGGCACGCCGGTGCCGCTTGCCGCTCATCGCGGCGCGGCCCCGGCCGCCAGGCGCAGGAACTCCGCACGCAGGGTCTCGGAGGCCTCGAACGCGCCGGCGAAGGCCTGGGTGACGACCCGCTCGTCGCCCCGGCGGTCCTCCCCGAGCAGCAGGCAGAGCTGTTCCGCCTCGACGATGCAGGCAGCGCCGCGGGCCCTGCCGTGGCGCACCAGGGCGTCCGCGATGTCCCGCGTCATCCATTCCTGGTAGGTGAAGCGGTGTCCGATGGCGTCCACCATGCGCGCGATGCGGCCGAAGCCGTGCAGGCGCCCGCCGGGCAGGTAGGCCACGTGGGCGACGCCCCGGAAGGGGACGAGATGATGTGGGCATACCCCGTGCACGGCGATGCCGCGCACCACCACCATGTCCCCGAGCGGATCCTCGAATCCGTCGCCGAGGGCGGCGGCCGGGTCCAGGTCGTAGCCCCCCAGGAGACGCCGCTGCCACAGTTCGCGCACCCGCTGCGCGGTGCGTCCCGTATGCACCGTCGCCGGACTGACGCCACAGGCGCGCAACAGGTCCGTGACCGCCCGCTCGAAGGCGTCCGGGTCGAAGGCGCCGGTGCGGGGGATGCCGAGGGCGGAACGGGGTCCCGGGTGGTGATCGTCCATCGTGGTCTCCTCAGGCGGCCTCTAGGGCCTGGCGCAGGTCATCCAGCAGGTCGTCCGTGTCCTCCAGGCCGGCGGAAACGCGCACCAGGCCCTCGCTGATCAGGTGGGCGCGCCGCTCCTCCGGCGTGTAGAACGAATGCGTCATGCTGGCGGGATGCTGGGCGAGGCTCTCCGCGTCGCCCAGGCTGACCGCTCGGGTCACCAGGCGGAGGGCATTCATGAAACGCCGCCCGGCATCGATCCCGCCCTTCAGCTCGCAGGCCACCATCCCGCCCGGGCGGAGCATCTGGCGGCGCGCCAGTTCCCGCTGGGGAAACGAGTCGAGGCCCGGGTAATGGACGACCTCGACCTTCGGGTGCTCGGCCAGCAGTTCGGCGATGCCCTGGGCATTGTCGCAATGCCGGGCCATCCGCAGGGAAAGGGTCTTCAGGCCCCGCAGCACCAGGTAGGCGTCCTGGGACGACAGGACGGCGCCGGTCATGTCCTTGATCCCGTAGAAGCGCACCTGATCCAGGACATCCCGGGGCCCAACGATCGCACCGGCCAGCAGGTCCCCGTGGCCGCCGAGGTACTTCGTCGCCGAATGGACAACGAAATCGGCGCCCAGTTCGAGGGGCCGCTGCAGGAAGGGCGTGCAGTAGGTGTTGTCCACCACGACGCGGGCCCCGTGGCGGTGCGCGATTTCGGCGATCGCCGCGATGTCCACGAGCCGCATGTTCGGGTTCGCCGGCGACTCGAAGAACACGATCCGGGTCGTCGGGCCGATGGCCGCCGCCAGGTTCCGGGGGTCGGTCATGTCCAGGTGGGTAATGCGGACGCCGAATTTCGCCAGCCCGTGGTTGAGGAACCCGAAGGTGCATCCGTAGAGGGTCTTGTCCGCGATCACCTCGTCGCCCGGCTTCAGCAGCGTCCAGAGCAGGGACGTGGTGGCGCCCTGGCCCGAGGCGGTCACGAGGCCGGCTTCACCGCCTTCCAGGTCGGCGATGCGCCGCTCGAGGAGGACCGTCGTCGGATTGCCGACCCGGGAATAGACGTAGCCGGGCTGTTCCCCCGCGAAGCGGGCCGCCCCATCCTCGACCGTCGGAAACGTATAGGTCGAACTCATGTAGACCGGCGGTGTCAGCGAACCGGGGGGCGAGTAGGGATCATAGGCATGGTGGATGGCCCGGGTGGAGAAACCGGGACGGCGCGTTTTTTCTCCGGACATGGTGACCCTCGGCGGTCGCAAAAAGGCATGATACCCGGGGGCCGGCACGGGTCGGCTCCCAAGGCGGGAACCGGACGGACTTCCCGCGCGCGATGGAGAACGGCCATGAAAGATTCCATTTACCGGTTCACCGCGGCGCGCCTGCGCGGTGGCGAGTGCCGCCTGGAGGACTTCCGGGGACAGGTGCTCCTGATCGTCAATACCGCGAGCAACTGCGGTTTCACGCCCCAGTACGACGGACTCGAGGCCCTGTATCGGGCCTACCGGGAGCGGGGGTTCTCCGTGCTCGGCTTTCCCTGCAACCAGTTCGGGCAGCAGGAGCCCGGGGAAGCGGAGGGAATCGCGGAGTTCTGCGAGCTCAATTACGGCGTGAGCTTTCCGATGTTCGCCAAGATCGACGTGAACGGCGACGGCGCCCACCCATTGTTCGCCTACCTCAAGAAGGCGGCGCCGGGCATCCTCGGCACCGAGGCGGTGAAATGGAACTTCACCAAGTTCCTCGTGGGCCGCGACGGCCGGGTCGTGAAACGCTACGCACCGACCGACAGGCCCCAGGACCTGGCCGAGGATATCGAGGCGCTCCTGTGACCTGGTTCATTTTTTTCCCGGACCCCCTCTTGGTATGGTTTGTGCAGCGCACAAACCAAGGCGAAGCATCGCCGAACCCCAAGGAGAGCGCCATGAAAGACTGGGTCGATTTCATCGCAACGGGCCTGGTGGTCCTGCCCCCCACCCTGGGTTGGGGTACGGACGACCCGGATGTGTTCTTCGTCACCCTTTGGGTGATGTTGTTCGCCTTCCTGGGCACCCTGCTGTTCAGCGCCAAGCCCCCGGGCCTGCCCCCGGGCGAAGGGGAATAGCGCCCATCCGGGGGCGCGGCGCACCATTACGGTGACTTGCCGGGCTCCCGCGGACAGGGGCTCGCGGGTGCGGGTGGCGGGGGGCCGGGAGGCTCAGATCACCGTCTGGAAGAACTCCAGCTGGGGTGGCCCCAGGTAGAAATCCCGCGGCGTCAGGCCTGCCTGGGCGTGGGCCTTCCGGAAGGCCTCCGAACGCGTCCAATCGGAAAATGCCTGTTCCGACGCCCAGACCGTGTGGCTGACGAAGAGGGTGTGGTCCTCGGCCGAGGGGCCCTCCAGAAGGTGGAATTCGCGAAAGCCCGGCACCCCGTCCAGGTAGCTCTCGCGGCGCTGCCAATGGGCTACGAAATCCGCCTCGCGGCCCCTGGCAATCCGGAATCGATTCATGGCAATGAACATGGGGATCTCCTTTGCGGCCATTGTAAGGGGGGCGCCGCCGGGACCGCCCGGGCCGCCTCCGGTAAAGTGCGGGATCGTCAGCGATCGCGCAGCGCCATGCCCCCCTACCTGCTGTTCGGCATCGTCTTCGTGGAAGGCTATTGCTCCCTCGGCGCCGAGGTCATCGCGCTGCGCCGCCTGGTGCCCCATCTGGGAAGCGCGATCGTCGTCACCGCGCCCACCATCGGGCTGTTCCTGCTCGCCCTGGCCTGGGGTTACCAGTCGGGCGGCCGGGTGGCCGAAGGGTTCCGCCGGGTGGTTGCGCGCAATTTCCTGCTCGCCGCCGCCCTGGCCGGCCTGGGCTTCTCGGGGCACGCCGTGGACCTGCTGTTCCGACACCTGCCGGCGCCCCTGGCCTACCTGGCGCTGATCGGCGGCGTCCTGGCGCCCGTGGCGTGGCTGCTGGGCCAGACGGTGCCGATCCTGACCAACCTGACCCGGGCCGAGCGCGCCGGAGAAGCCAGCGGACGCGCCCTGTACTGGTCGACGCTCGGTTCCTTCCTCGGCTCCGTCACGCTGTCGCTGCTGGTCATGCAGTTCCTCGGCGTCTGGGCTTCGGTGGCGGTCTGCGGACTGCTCCTGGCAGCCGGGGCCGTGGCCTGCCGCCCTCCGGCCGTCCCCCGCGCGGGTCTTGCCAACCTTGCCTTTCCGGCCATCGCCGTGCCCCTGGCCGCCGCCATCCTGGCCGCCAACCTGGCCGACCGGGGGGCCGCAGAAACGGCCTACGCGGATTACGCCGTGGAACCGGTCGCGCTGGAGGGCCAGATGGCGCCGCGGGTATTCCGGATCAACCGTTCGGCGGCCTCGCTGGTCGACGACAGCCAGCCGCCGCGCTATGCGAGGTACATCGAACGCATGCGGACGATCATCGTCGGCGATCTGGGCTTCCGCGGCCGAGAGGTCCTGGTCCTCGGCGCCGGCGGCTTCACGCTGGCCGACGGCGAGACGCGGAACCGCTATGTCTTCGTGGACATCGACCCGGCGATCCGCGTCCTGGCCGAGAAGGACTTCCTGCGCCGGCCCGCCGGCGGGGAGTTCGTGGTGGCCGATGCGCGGCGCTACGTGGCGGGCGAATCGCGGCGATTCGACGCCGTCGTGGTGGATGTGTTCAGCGACCGGGCCTCCATCCCCGGCCACCTGGTCACCCGGGAGTTCTGGAGGTCGGTACGGGGTCGGCTGGCGCCCGGCGGCGTGCTGCTGGCCAACCTGATCCTCGATCCCGCCCTCGCCACCGCCTATGCCCGCAACACGCTGGCGACGATCGAAAGCGTCTTCGGGCGCTGTGCCGTCGAGGTGCTGCAACGGGACCGCCCGGCGGCCAACGTGATCGTCACCTGCGCGGAGGGTCCTGCGGGCCCCGCGGCACGGATCTACGCCGACGAGCGGAACTTCTCGGACTGGGACCGGGCCGGGGCCCCCTGAGGCATGCCCCGGGCCGCATCCGCATTCCCGGTCTTGCGGGCGGCAGAGGCAGCGGCTAGTCTTGCAATCCCACCCCAAGGGAGATTTCCATGAGAAAAGCATTCTGCCTTGCGTCGATGACGGTTCTCGCCACCGTCGCCGTCGCCGACGACACGCCGACGAACCCGAATCCTCCGGACTCGGTCAAGGCGGCCAGGGAACTCGTGGCGCGGAAGGACTACCGGGGAGCGATCCCACTTCTGGTCGATGCCGCCCAGAAGCAGCCCCGGGACGCGGACATCCAGAACCTGCTCGGGTTCTCCTACCGCAAGACCGGCGACCTGGACAGGGCCTTCCGTCACTACAACGAGGCCCTGCGCCTGAATCCGGGTCACCTGGGGGCCCACGAGTACATCGGCGAGGCCTATGTCATGAAGGGGGACCTGCCCAGGGCCGGGGAACACCTGCGCCACCTGGAAAGGCTGTGCGGAACCGGTTGCGAGGAATACCGGGACCTGGCGAAGAGCATCGCCGCGGCGCGGCAGGCCGGGCGTTAGCACCGCCGGCCGCGCCCCGGAGGGCGGGTCGGCGGATTTCGTCGGCCGGGCCTCAGCGCTTGGCCCGGGCGAAGGCCGCCGCCATGGTGCCGCCGGGAGCGGGGGCCCGGTCGGGCTCGCGCCTTGGCACGGGCCGGGGGGCGCGCGTGCCGGCCGGGGCGCTGTCCGGGCGGCGCGCCGGGGCGTCGTCGGAGAGCCGCATGCTGAGGGCGACGCGCTTGCGCGGGATATCCACCTCGAGCACCTTCACCTTCACCACGTCGCCGGCCTTCACGACGCTGTGCGGGTCCTTCACGAAACGGCTGGAGAGCGCCGAGACGTGGACCAGCCCGTCCTGGTGGACGCCGATGTCCACGAAGGCGCCGAAGTTGGTCACGTTGGTGACCGTCCCCTCCAGGACCATCCCCGGCTCCAGGTCCTTCAGGTCCTCGACCCCCTCCCGGAAGGCGGCGGTGCGGAATTCCGGACGCGGGTCGCGGCCGGGCTTCTCCAGTTCCCTCAGGATGTCCTGGACCGTCGGCAGGCCGAACTTCCCGTCGGTGAATTTCGCCGGGTTCAGGGAACGGACGATCCGCCCGTCCCCGATCACCTCCTTCACGCCCTTCTTCAGTTCCGCCAGGATGCGTTCCACCACCGGATAGGCCTCCGGGTGCACGGCGGATGAATCGAGGGGATTCTCGCCGTCCATGACGCGCAGGAAGCCCGCCGCCTGCTCGAAGGTCTTGTCGCCGAGCCGCGGCACCTCGCGCAACTGGGCGCGGCTGCGGAAGGCGCCATGCTGGTCGCGCCAGGAGACGATGTTCGCCGCCAGCGTCGAATTCAGGCCGGAAATGCGGGTGAGCAGGGGCACGGAGGCGGTATTCACGTCCACCCCCACCGAATTCACGCAATCCTCCACCACGGCGTCCAGGGACCTGGCGAGCCTGGACTGGTTCACGTCGTGCTGGTACTGGCCGACGCCGATGCTCTTGGGATCGATCTTGACCAGCTCGGCCAGGGGATCCTGGAGCCGCCGGGCGATGGAAACCGCGCCGCGCAGGGAAACGTCGAGGGTCGGGAATTCCCGCGCCGCCAGTTCGGAGGCCGAGTAGACCGAGGCGCCGGCCTCGGAGACGACGACCTTGGTCAGGCGCAGTTCCGGATGGCGCTTCATCAGCTCGGCGGCCAGCCGGTCGGTTTCCCGGCTGGCGGTGCCGTTGCCGATGGCCACCAGTTCCACTGCGTGCCGGCGGCACAGCTGGGCCAGGGCGGCCAGGCTGCCGTCCCAGTCGCGGCGCGGCTCGTGGGGGTAGATCGTGGCGGTGTCGAGGAGCTTGCCGGTGCGGTCCACCACGGCCACCTTGACCCCGGTGCGCAGGCCCGGATCGAGGCCGAGCACAGGACGGGGGCCGGCGGGTGCGGCGAGCAGCAGGTCGTGGAGGTTCCGCGCGAAGACGCGGATCGCCTCCTCCTCGGCCCGCTCCCGCAGTCCGTTCATGATCTCCAGTTCCAGATGCAGGGAGAGTTTCACCATCCAGGCCCAGCGGGCGGTTTCGAGCAGCCAGCGGTCGGCGGGCCGTCCCTGGTCGCGCAGGCCTATATGGCCGGCCACCATGCCCTCGCAGGGGGAGGGGCGGGGCGGATCTTCCAGTTCCGGCGCGGTCTTCAGGGCCAGGCGCAGCACGCCCTCGTTGCGTCCGCGGAGCAGGGCCAGGGCCCGGTGGGAGGGCATGTCCTTCGCCGCCTCCCGGAAATCGAACCAGTCGCGGAACTTGGCCCCGTCCTGCTCCTTGCCGTCGATGACGGCGGAAACCAGCAGGGCCTCGTCGTTGAGGCGGGCGCGCAGTTTCTCCAGCAGGCCGGCGTCCTCGGCGAAGCGCTCCATCAGGATCTGGCGCGCCCCGTCGAGGGCGGCCTTGACGTCCGGCACGTGCTTTTCCGGAGGATCCTGGGACGGGTTCACGTATCGCGCGGCGGCCTCCTCGGGCACCAGGGTCGGATCGCCCAGCAGCGCATCGGCCAGGGGCTCCAGGCCCGCCTCCCGGGCGATCTGCGCCTTGGTGCGCCGCTTCGGCTTGTAGGGCAGGTAGAGGTCCTCCAGCCGCTGCTTGGTGTCGGCGTTCTCCACGTCGTTCCTGAGTTCCGCCGTCAGCTTTCCCTGTTCCTCGATGGAGGCGAGCACCGCGGCGCGACGTTCCTCCAGTTCCCGCAGGTAGGCCAGGCGTTCCTCCAGGGTGCGCAACTGGGTGTCGTCGAGGCCGCCGGTGGCCTCCTTGCGGTAGCGGGCGACGAAGGGCACGGTGGCGCCCTCGTCGAAGAGCTGGACGGCGGCGGCGACCTGGGCGGGCCTGGCGCCGAGTTCCTCGGCGATGCGGTGTTCGATGGGGGGAAGCATGGGATCCTTCGGCGGTGCGGAGGGCGCGCACGATACCGGAGGGCGTGCCCAGCCGCAAGGCCGGCCGGGCCGCGGCACCCGGATCAGGCCATGGCGGGCTTCAGGTACCGGTCCAGGGTTTCGTTGAAGACCTGGGCCTTGAAGGGCTTGGCGATGAAGTCGTCCATGCCGGCCTGCTCGCAGCGCCGGCGGTCCTCCTCGAAGGCGTTGGCGGTGATCGCGATGATCGGCGTGCGGCGGCCCATCGTGCCCTCCCATTCCCGGATGCGGGCCGTCGCGGCCAGGCCGTCCAGGACCGGCATCTGCAAGTCCATCAGGATCAGGTCGTAGACTTCCCGGCGGCAGGCGGCAACGGCCTCCGCCCCATTCACGGCGAGGGTGGGCCGGCAGCCGCGCCGCCGCAGCAGGGCCATGATCAGGGTCTGGGTGACGGGGGTGTCCTCCACCACCAGGATCCGGTGCCCGCCGCCGGCCAGGGTGCCCGGGTCCGCCGCCAGCGGGCGCCGGACCTCGGCCGCGTCCGTGGTGGCCGCCGGCAGCGGCAACACGAAGCTGAAGACGCACCCCTCGTCGCGTCCGTTGGCGACGGTGAGTTCGCCGCCCATCATGCGGACCAGCCGGTGGGAGATCGCCATGGCCAGGCCGGCCGCCCCGTGGCGCCCCGCCACGGCCCCGGCCGGTTCGGCGAAGGGCTCGAACACCAGCGGCAGCTTGTCGGTTGCGATGGCCAGGCCCGTGTCGGCGACGGCGAAGCGCAACTGTCCGCCTTCGCCGCCCGGGACGGCATCCACGTTGATTTGGATGCCCCCCCGGGTGGTGAAGCGGATTCCGTTCTCCACCAGGTGGGTCAGGATCTGGCGCAGGCGGACCGGATCGCCGCTCACCAGGGCGGGCAGCTCCGGCGCCACGTCGCAGCGCAGGTCCAGCCCCTTGGCGCTGGCGGCCGTGACGCAGGCCGCCAGGGCGCCATCGACGATCTCCCGGATCGGGAAGGGGACCCGGTCGAGGGTCAGCTTGCCGCTCTCGAGCCGGGAGAAATCGAGGATCTCGTTGATGCCGCCGAGCAGGTTGTCCGCCGAGGCCCGGATCAGTTCCAGGTAATGGCGCTGCTCCGCCGACGGGTCGGTGGCCAGGGCCAGCTCGGTCATGCCCATGATGCCGTGCAGGGGCGTGCGGATCTGGTGCCCCATGGCCGCCACGAAGGAGGCACGCGTCCTGGCGCCTTCCTCGGCGGCGGCCCGGGCCCGTGTCAGTTCCGCTTCCCGGAGCTGGGCGGCCTCCGCCATCCGGTCGAAGGCGGCCCCGACGGCGCTGAACTCGGCCACGTCCATCGGGCCGATGCGATGGGCCAGGTCGCCGGCCGCCGCGCGTTGGGCGCCATCGGCCAACACGGCCAGGGACGCGAGGCCGTGGCGCAGGGCCAGCCCGATGAGCAACACCACGCCGGCCAGGGCCGTGGCGCCGGCCATGACGAAAGCCTTGGCCGAGCGCCACAACTGCAGCATGGATGCCTCGCCCGACATTTCGACGCGCAAAATCCCGTAGGCCACCCCCCCGGCCTGGACGACGAACTCCTCCGTCACGTCCACGTCGTCGAGGAGTGCCCGGAACCATGCCGGCGCCGTATCGGCGTCCGTGCCGCCCGGATCCGTGGCCTCCAGGATCGTCGCCCGGGTCCGCGTTTCCAGCAGGCGCAGCGAACGCAGGGCCCGCTCCCGGACGACCGCGTCGAAGGTCTCCTGCACGGTGGCCAGGTCGCCGACCACGAGGGCATTGCGCAGGGAGGGCGCCAGGGCCTCGACGACGCTGCGCGCCTGCTCGGCGGCGTGGCGGCGCTCGAAATCGGCCCGGTCGCGGACCAGCATGCCCAGGCCGAGGAGGGCCACCGCCCCAACGGCGATGGCGGTAAGCATCAGGAGGCGCGCCTGCAGCCCCAGCTTCATTCGCGCAGCCTCGCGTAAGCCCGCCGCACGTTGTCGTAATCCTTCTCGTCGGCGGGCTCGAAACCCTTGCCGCCGGAAGCCTCCCGCGCTGCGGCGGCGCGGGCGTCGTCGGCCATGGCCAGCAGCGCCCGGCGGATCGCGTCGGCCTGCTCCAGGGGGACGCGCGGATGCACCACCACCGGCATTTCGGCGTAGCCCTCGGAAACGTGCAATTCCCGGTAGCGCAGGCCGGACTGGGCGGCGAAGCGGCTCAGGAAGCGCGAATTGACCGCCGCGGCGGCCACCTGCCTGGCCTGCAACTGGACCAGGGCCCCCTCCTGGCTGCCCGCCGTCACCACCTCGACCCGGACCCCTGCCGCGCGCAGGGCCTCCATGGGAACGGCATAGCCGACGAAGGCCTCCCGGGACGGGAAGGCCACCCGCTTGCCCGCCAGGTCCCGGAGGCTGGTGGCCGGACTGTCCCCGGGCACCGCGATCACCCCGTAGATGGGCTTGCCCGCCCAGCGGGCGAGGACCCGGTACTTGCCGTCATGCTCGCGGCGGAAGTTGTGGTTCGTGAAGATTAGGTCGAACTCGCCGCGCCCCATCATGGCGTCCGTTTCCTGGACGGTGGCACCCATGCGAAGCTGGAAGCGCAGGCCCGTCGCCTCGGCGAGGTAGGCCAGGATGGGATTCCAGCGCTGGGCGGTCCGGACGGGACTCTGCTGGTTGAGGACCCCAAACACCAGAGGGCGCGGTTCCTCGGCCGCCGCCGCCGCGATCCATGTCACCGCCAGCACCAGGGCCAGGATGCGTCCCAACGCGTTTCCTCCGGAACTATGTCGTCGCCATGCTGCGGCACCGGGGCGGATTCTATACCCGCCGCCCCCGGATCGTGGGTTCATCGCGCCCGCCGTTGCTGTCCCCGGCGCGATCCGCCCGCGTCGCCGCGGGGACGCCGGCTCCCCGGCCCCGTTGCGGGCCTCGTCCGCGCCCGTTGCCCCGCCAACGCCGCGTGCGGGATGGCCGGCGTCAGTTCAGGGTCCGCGCCAGGGCCACCCGGAACTCCCGCACCAGGTTTTCGTGCTGGGGTTGGGGGCCGAGCAGATTGAACAGGTTCAGCATGGCCTTGCGGCCGGCGGCATCCTTCCACTGGCGATCCCGGCGGACGATCTCCAGCAGGTGCGCCAGCGCCGACCGGTAGTCGCCCGCCATGGCCAGGGCATTGGCCAGCCGCAGGCGCAGGTCCAGGTCGGCGGGCCGGGATTCAAGTTCCGCCGCCAGCGCCTGCGCATCTTCGCCGCCCCCCGCCGCCGCGAGGGCCAGGCGGGCCGTGAGGGCGTCGTGGCGTTCCCGGTCGCGCACCCGGTCGGCCATGCCCTCGAGCAATGCCCGGGCCTGCTCCTGGTCCCCCGTCTCCAGGTCCAACTCGGCCAGGTCCAGTTGCGCCGCCTCCAGGCCCGGGTCCGCGGCGATGGCTTCCTGGAGCAATGCCCGGGCTCCGTCCGGGTCCCCGTGATCCCAGGCGGCGAAGGCCCGCAGGCGCAGGGGCTCGGCCGGGGAGGGGAGGATGCGGGCGAGGAACTCCCGCACCTGCGACTCCGGCAGGGCACCGGTGAATTCGTCCACCAGCCGGCCATCCACGACCGCCTTCACCGCCGGGATGCCACGCACCCCGAACTGGGCCGCCAGTTCCGGGTTGCGGTCCGAATCGATCTTGACCAGACGGAAGCGGCCGGCGAACTCGGCGGCGAGTTTTTCCAGGATGGGCTTCAGCACCCGGCAGGGCTGGCACCAGTCCGCCCAGAAATCGACGACCACCGGGACTTGTCGGGAGGCGTCGATCACCTCCGCCTGGAAATTCTCGGCGGTCACGTCGCAGGAATGGGCACCCATGGCTATCTCCTTCGAATTCGAAATAAATGCGGTCCCGGCGCCCGATTTCAATGCCGTCAGGCGGCCTGGGGCGACGCGAGGCCCGTGGCGCGGCGCTGGTAGAGGAGGATCAGCAGGTCCGTCTGGCTGAGGATTCCCGCGATTCGGCCTGCCGCATCCACGACCGGAATAGCCTGCTGGTGGCCACGGGCCGCCAGGAGCGCGGCCACCTTCCCGATGCCGTCGGCGGTCCGGGCGGTGACGGGATTGCCGGTCATCAACTGTCCCACCGTTTCCGGCTTCCCGGAATGGGTGACCCCGCTGGGCCGCAGGAAGGCCCGCAACTGGTCGGCCATTCCTCCCGGGCCGGGCGCCACGTGGCGAAGGAAGTCCTCCAGCGTCAGCAGGCCGATGACGCGGCGTGCGCGATCGACCACGGGCAGCGCCTTGACATGGTTCGCCCGCAGGATGCGCCAGGCCTCCTGGAGCCCCGTGCCGAACTCCACGCACACCGGGGGCGCCGTCATGATCTCGCCGCAGGTCAGGGTCACGTGGCGCTCGAAGGCGTGGCCGAGGGCCAGGTTGTAGACGCGGACCAGGTCTTCCTCGCTGATGTCGAGGAAACTGTCCATGCGCGCGAGCGCGTAGCGGAGGTCCTCGTGCTCGACGCCTGCCCGTTCCGGCGGCGGGAGGGGGTCCGCCACCGTCGCCGGGACCCCCTGGGGATACCGGCGGCCGGGAACCAGGTTATTGACCAGGAACACCGCCACCAGCACCGCGCCGACGTTCATGGCGACCGCCGCCAGGCCGGCCCCGCCGGCACCCGGTGCCACGGCCAGCGCGAGGGCCAGGGCGCCGCCCGGCGGATGCAGGCAGCGCAGCGCATTCATGGCCCAGACGCTGAGGGCGACGGCCACCGGCGGCGCCAGCCAGGCCGGCGAGATCCATCGGCCGCAGGCCAGGCCGACCGCGGCGGAGAGCAGCAGCCCGCCGGCCACGGGCCAGGGCTGCCCCAGGGGACTGTGGGGCAGCGAAAACAGGATGACGGCGGTGGCGCCGACGGGAGCGACGAGGACCCGGGCCGCCGGGTCCAGGGGCACGATGGCGAGGATGGCGGAGACGACCAGGAGGCCGGCCAGGGCGGCCAGGGCGCTCCGCGTACGTTCCGCCGCCGACAGTGGCGGTGTGTCCGCCAGCAGGTGGTGGAGGAACTTCCGGGACGGGCCAGGCATGGACGGGGCGGCGATGGGGGCTTGTTTCCAGGGGAGGGGCGAGTCTATCCCGTTCCGCCGGGAAAGGCGGGGGACGGCCACCGCGCGCGGCCGCGAGGTCGGGGTGGGCGGGGTGGGCAGGGACCGGGCGGTATAATCCGCGCGCCCTTCCATGCCCGGCCGGATCCCCCGCCATGCCCCAGATGCTTCCCCTGCGCGGCGCCGCCGCCTTCACCGCTTCCCGGCTGGATCGGCTGCGTGCCCGCGCCGCCGCCGCCGTACCCGGGCTCGCCGGCCTGGCCGCCGAGAACTGGTATTTCGTCGAGATTGCCGAAACCCCGGACGAAACGACCCTGGCCCGCCTGAGGGATCTCCTGGGCGTTCCCGCCGATCCGCCCCCCGCCCCCGGGGGAGGAATGCTCCTGGTCACGCCGCGGCTGGGCACCATTTCCCCCTGGTCCTCCAAGGCCACCGACATTGCCCGCAACTGCGGCTTTGGCGCCGTCCTCCGCATCGAGCGCGGCGTCGCCTTCCACGCCGAGGGGAAGGGCATCGATCGCCAGGCGCTGGCCGCCTGCCTCCATGACCGGATGACCGAATCGGTCCTCGCCTCGGTGGCCGAGGCCGAACGGCTCTTCCGGCACGTGCCCCCGCAGCCCCTGACCACCGTGGACGTGCTCTCCGGCGGGCGGGCGGCCCTGGTGGCGGCCAACGGCGAACTGGGCCTCGCCCTGTCCGCGGACGAGATCGACTACTTGGCCGAGAACTTCGGCCGCGCCGGACGGAACCCCACCGACGCCGAACTGATGATGTTCGCCCAGGCCAATTCCGAGCACTGCCGGCACAAGATCTTCAACGCCACGTGGACCGTGGATGGGGAGGACCAGCCGCTGTCCCTGTTCGGCATGATCCGGGAGAGCCACAAGGCGCATCCGGAAGGCACGGTGGTGGCCTATTCCGACAACGCCGCCGTCATCGAGGGGGCCGAGATCGACCGGTTTGTCCCGGGCGCCGACGGAGCCTACCGCTACGTGACGGAAACCACCCACATCCTGGCCAAGGTGGAAACCCACAACCATCCGACGGCCATCTCCCCCTTCCCCGGCGCCGCCACCGGCTCCGGCGGCGAGATCCGCGACGAGGGCGCCACGGGCCGGGGCTCCAAGCCCAAGGCCGGCCTGTGCGGCTTCTCGGTCTCCGACCTGCGCATCCCCGGCCACGGGCTGCCCTGGGAGTCGTCCTACGGGCGGCCCTCGCGCATCGCCTCGGCGCTGGACATCATGATCGAGGGCCCGATCGGGGCGGCGGCCTTCAACAACGAGTTCGGGCGCCCCAACCTGGCCGGCTATTTCCGGACCTTCGAGCAGTCCTTCGCCGGCGAGATGCGCGGCTACCACAAGCCCATCATGATCGCCGGCGGCGTCGGCAACATCTCGGCCGGCCATTCCTTCAAGATCGATTTCGCCCCCGGGACCCTGCTGATCCAGCTGGGCGGGCCCGGTATGCTGATCGGCCTGGGTGGCGGCGCCGCATCCTCCATGACTACCGGCACCAATACCGCCGACCTGGACTTCGCCTCGGTGCAGCGGGGCAATCCGGAGATGCAGCGGCGGGCCCAGGAGGTCATCGACCGCTGCTGGCAGATGGGGGAAGGCAATCCCATCCTGGCCATCCACGACGTCGGCGCCGGCGGCCTGTCGAACGCCATGCCGGAACTGGCCCACGGGGCCGGTTGCGGCGCCGACTTCGACCTGCGTGCCGTGCCGTCCGAGGAGTCCGGCATGTCGCCCCGGGAGATCTGGTGCAACGAGGCCCAGGAACGCTACGTCCTGGCCGTCGCCCCGCAGCGCCTGGAGGAGTTCCGGGCCCTGTGCGAGCGGGAGCGCTGCCCATTCGCCGTCCTCGGCGCGGCCACCGGCGACGGCCGCCTGCTGGTGCGGGATCCCCATTTCGGAAACGCCCCGGTGGACATGCCCATGGAGGTGCTGCTCGGCAAGCCGCCGCGCATGCACCGCGACGCCAGGCGGATCGTCCGGGCGGTGCCGCCGCTGGAGGTGGCCGAGATCGACCTGAAGGAGGCCGCCTTCCGCGTGCTGCGCCTGCCCACCGTCGCCTCGAAGAATTTCCTGATCACCATCGGCGACCGCACCGTCGGCGGCCTCACGGCGCGGGACCAGATGGTGGGGCCCTGGCAGGTGCCGGTGGCCGACGTGGCGGTCACGGCGATGGGGTACGCGAGCACCCTCGGCGAGTGCTTCGCCATGGGGGAGCGCACGCCGGTGGCATTGCTCGACGGGCCGGCCTCCGGGCGCATGGCCGTGGGCGAGGCGATCACCAACCTGGCGGCGGCGAGCATCGGTGACCTGTCGCGGGTGAAGCTGTCCGCCAACTGGATGGCGGCGGCCGGCCACGGGCACGAGGACGCGGCCCTGTTCGACACCGTGCAGGCCGTGGGCCTGGAGTTTTGCCCCGCCCTGGGCATCTCCATCCCCGTGGGCAAGGATTCGCTGTCGATGCGCACGCGCTGGGAGGAGGGCGGCCAGGAGCGCCAGGTCACCGCCCCCCTGTCGCTGATCGTCACCGCCTTCGCGCCCTGCGCGGACATCGGCCGGACCCGGACGCCCCAGTTGAGGCCAGATTCCGAAGCGGGCGAGACGGAACTGGTCCTGGTGGACCTGGGCCGCGGCCGCAACCGGCTGGGCGGGTCTGCCCTCGCCCAGGTCTATGGGGCCAGCGGCGACGAGCCGCCGGACGTCGACGCCGTGTCGCTGAAGGCCTTCTTCGGCGCCATCCAGGCCCTGAACACCCGGGGCCTGCTGCTCGCCTACCACGACCGCTCCGATGGCGGCCTGTTCGCGACGGTATGCGAGATGGCCTTCGCCGGGCGGCTCGGCGTTTCCCTGAACCTGGATGCCCTGTGCTACGACGACCTGATGAACGACGTGGATGGCATCGAGCGCTTCCCCGAGATTCTCGACGGGCGCCTGCAGGATCGCCTGCTGGGGGCCCTCTTCAACGAGGAACTGGGGGCCGTGCTGCAGATCCGCCGCGCGGACCGGCATGCCGTCCTGCAGGTGATCCGGGAGGCCGGCCTCGGTGCCTGCGCCCATCTGGTCGGCACCCTGAACGACCGGGACGAAATCCGGGTCTGGCGCAACGCCAGGATGGCCTTCGCGGCGAGCCGGACGGAACTGCAGCGGGCCTGGAGCGAGACGAGCCGGCACGTGGCCGAACTGCGGGATGATCCGGCATGCGCGCAGGAGGAGTTCGACGCCCTCCTCGACGCCGGGGACCCGGGGCTTTCCGTGGGCCTGAGCTTCGACCCCGCGGCCTTTCCGGCCGTCGGGACAGGCGCGCGGCCGGCCATGGCCATCCTGCGCGAGCAGGGCGTGAACGGCCATGTGGAAATGGCGGCGGCCTTCGACCGGGCCGGCTTCCGCAGCGTGGATGTGCACATGTCCGACCTGCAGTCCGGACGCGTGGACCTGGCCGCCTTCAAGGGCCTGGTGGCCTGCGGCGGGTTCTCCTACGGCGACGTGCTCGGTGCCGGCCAGGGCTGGGCGAAGTCCATCCTGTTCAACGACCGACTCCGCGACGCCTTCACCGCCTTCTTCGCCCGCGGCGACACCTTCGCCCTGGGCGTCTGCAACGGCTGCCAGATGATGAGCCACCTGGCCGGCATCATCCCCGGCGCGGAAGGCTGGCCCACCTTCCAGCGCAACCGCTCGGAGCAGTTCGAGGCACGCTTCGTCATGGTGGAGATTCCCGAATCCCCGTCCATACTCCTGGCCGGCATGGCGGGCTCCCGGCTGCCGGTGGTGGTCTCCCATGGCGAGGGGCGGGCGGAATTCGCCGGAGACCGGAAGCGCGCCCTGGTGGCGCTGCGCTACGTGGACAACCGGGGCCGCGTGGCCACGGCCTATCCCGCCAACCCCAACGGGTCGCCCGACGGCATCACCGGCCTCACCACGCCGGACGGCCGCTTCACGATCATGATGCCCCACCCCGAACGCATCTTCCGGGCGGCGCAGATGTCCTGGCATCCGGAAGGGATGAATGCCCCCGGCGGCGATTCCCCCTGGATGGCCATGTTCCGCAACGCCCGGCGCTGGGTCGGCTGACCGCCCAACCACGTGGTCTCCGTCGTCCACGCCCTGCCGGACACCGGCATCGACCGGGAGACCCTGGACCGGATCGCCGAGGGCCTCACCGCGGAGGGGCGGGAGAAGGTGTCCGACGCCCTGGCCCTGGCCGCCGAACTGCACGGCGACAGCCGCCTGGGCACCGGCGAACCGGTCCATACCCACGGCATCGCGGTGGCCCTGATCCTCTCGGCCCTGAACCTGGACCTGGACACCCGCCTGGCGGCGCTCCTGTTCGCCGTGCATGACGCCGTGGACGATCCCCGCGGCCTCCTGGAACCCCGCTTCGGAGCGCCGGTGGCCGAACTGGTGGCCGGACTGCACCGGCTCAAGGGCCTGCGGCCCCTGACCCGGGCCGCCTCCGCCGGGGCGTCGGAAGTGAAGGCCCAGGCCGAGATCCTGCGCAAGATGCTGCTGGCGATGGCGGACGACATCCGCGTCGTGCTGGTGCGCCTGGCCTCCCGGACCCAGACCCTGCGCTGGTACACCGACCAGGACACGGCCGAGCGCCAGGACATGGCGCGGGAGAGCCTGGAAATCTACGCGCCCCTCGCCAACCGCCTCGGCGTCTGGCAGATGAAGTGGGAGATCGAGGACCTGTCCTTCCGCTTCCTGGAGCCGGCCACCTACAAGCGCATCGCGAAGATGCTGGACGAGCGGCGCCTGGAGCGGGAATCCTTCATCGACGGCGCGGTGGCGCGGCTGAAACGGGAACTGGAAACGTCCGGCGTCCGGGGCGCCGAGGTCTATGGCCGGCCCAAGCACATCTACAGCATCTGGAACAAGATGCGCGCCAAGGACCTGGAATTCGCCGAGGTCTACGACGTGCGGGCCCTGCGCATCGTGGTGGACGAGATCAAGGACTGCTATACCGCCCTGGGCCTGGTCCACGCCGTCTGGCAGCCCATCCACGGCGAGTTCGACGACTACATCTCCCACCCCAAGGGCAACTTCTACCGCAGCCTCCATACCGCGGTCATGGCCGAGGACGGCCGTTCCCTGGAGGTCCAGATCCGCACTCGGGAGATGCACCGCCACGCGGAACTGGGCGTCGCCGCCCACTGGCGCTACAAGGAGTCGGGCACCTCGGCCAGGGCCGATTCGGCCTACGACGACAAGATCGCGCTGCTGCGCCAGCTGCTTTCCTGGCGCGACGAGATCGCCGACTCGGCGGCCTGGGTGGAGCAGGTCAAGCGGGCCTCCCTGGACGATACCATCTACGTGCTCACGCCCCAGGGCCGCGTGATCGACATGCCCCGGGGCGCGACCCCGGTGGATTTCGCCTACCGGCTGCACACCGACCTGGGCCATCGCTGTCGCGGCGCCAAGGTGGACGGCCACCTGGTGCCCCTGGACACGCCGCTGGCCAACGGCCAGCGCGTCGAGATCGTCGCCGCCAAGACCGGGGGCCCCAGCCGGGACTGGCTCTCCGGCGGCTACCTGGCCAGCTCCCGGGCCCGCTCCAAGGTGAAGGCCTGGTTCGCCGCCCAGCAGGAGGCGGAAATGCTCGCCCACGGCCGTGCCACGGTCATGCGCGAACTGCAGCGGGAAGGCCAGACCCAGGCCAACATGGACGAACTGGCCGGCAAGATGGGCTTCAGGAACGCCGACGCCCTCTACCTTGCCGCCGCCCGGGGCGAGGTGGGTCCCCGGGCCCTCCACGTGGCCCTGAAGGGAGCCGACGACCTGGCACCCGAGCCGGAGATCCAGACCCGCAAGAGCAAGGCCGGCGACAGCCAGGTGCTGGTGGTGGGCGTCGGCAAACTGCTGACCCAACTCGGGCGCTGCTGCAAGCCGGTGCCGCCGGATGCCATCGCGGGCTTCGTGACCCGGGGCAAGGGCGTCTCGGTGCACCGGGTCGAA
>JAEUNJ010000086.1 GCA_016791145.1 Rhodocyclaceae bacterium
CCGCGCCCCAGGCAGATCATCCATTCCCGGTGCTCGATGTCCAACTGGCGCTCCCGGCGGGCCGCCTGGCCCCGCACTTCCGCGATGTGGTCCAGGTTGCCGAGCAGCAGGGGCAAGAGGTCGGCCCGCATCCGCTCCGGCATGTCCGGGAGCAGGGCCGCCAGGCGCGGTTCGAGCGTGGTGCGGTCCCAGGGGCCCAGGGTCGACAGGTCCAGGCGGGCGCCGTCGGCCCCGTGCAGGATCAGGGCGTCCTCGTCGGTCTCGAAGCCGCAGACCAGCGGGTAGACGGTGCCGTGGCCGCTGCCGAAAATGTGCTCGACCTGGCGGCGGATCTCCCGGGTATGGGCGATGGCGGCCTCGGTGTCGTAGCCGAAGCCGGCGCAGCCGCGCTGGGGATCCCCCTTCGAGTAGTGGTAGGTGATCAGGAAGAGCACCCGCCGGCCGGCCGCCACCATGCGCTGGACATGGTGGGCCAGCACCTCGCCCAGGTGCGGCCAGCCCAGGTCGAACATGCCGCCCAGGTTGCGGAAGGGCATCAGGATGCCGGTGGGCGTGTTGGTGGCCACGGGGATGTTGATGCGGCCGTCCATGCACTTGAGGACGGCGATGGCCGTCGGGTGCTCGGCCAGGTAGCGCTCCCGGGCCAGCCAGGCCTCCGGGCTCCGGTAGGTCTCGCCGTGGCGGCGGGCCAGGTCGAACAGCCAGTCGATGCGCTCGGCGATGGGCCGGCGATGGACTTCCGAGTTCATGGACTCCTCCCTTGTTCGGTCGCCGGTCGGTGGTTCGATCCGGAGATGCCGATTTCACCACCAAGACACCAGGGACACCAAGGGGTCCCAAGGAAAAACAAGGAGACGCCACCGGAACTGCGGACCTTGTCGGGCTGCCCGGGCCACCGGAAACCCATGGGTCCGGACCTTACAGCCGCGCCGCCAGGATGCCGGCGATCTCCCCGTCGGTCAGGACGACGGGATTCGTCTTCATGCTCGAGCCCCGGCTGCCGGCGACGATGGACGGGATGTCCCCGGCCGCGATGCCGCAGGCGGCCAGGCGGGGCAGGGCCAGGGCCTCCTGCCAGCGGCGCAGGGTGGCGACCAGGAAGTCGCGGGCATCGTCGCCGTTCAATCCCTTCTGCATGGCGAAGCGGCGGCCGATCTCGGCATATTTCGGCAGCGCCGGGTTTTCCGGTTCCCGGGACTTCATGGCGGCGATGTTGGCGGCGGTGGCCTCGGCCACCAGGGTGCCGCAGGCGACGCCATGGGGCACGGGGAAGAGGGCGCCCAGGGGCGCGGCGATGCCATGCACCGAGCCGAGGCCGGTCTGGGCGAGGCAGATGCCGGAGAGCAGCGAGGCGTAGGCCATGCGCGCCCGACCGGCGGCCGCGTCCTCGCCCCCGGCGTGCCAGGCGAGCAGGCCGTCCTTGACGGCCATGATGCCCGAGCGGGCCAGGGCGTCGGTCATCGGGTTGGCGCGGGCCGAAACGAAGGATTCAAGCAGCTGGGTGAAGGCATCCATGCCGTCGGCGGCAATCAGGGCCGGCGGGCAGCCGGCCAGCAGGTCCGGGTCCACGACGGCCCATTCGGCCACCAGTTTCTCGTCGCGGAAGGACTTCTTGTAGCCGCCGGGTCCCCGCGCCGACAGGACGGCGTTCTTGGTCGCCTCCGAGCCGGTGCCCGCCGTGGTCGGGACCGCGACGAAGGGCGTGGCCGGGCCCCGGTAGGGCAGCTCCGGCCCGACGCCCTCGAGATGGTCCAGGACCGAGTTCCCCGGCTTCAGCAGCCCCGCGACGGCCTTCGCGGCATCGAGCACGCTGCCGCCGCCAATGCCGGCCACGGCCGCGATGCCGGCCCCGCGGTAGGCGGCCACGGCCTCGTCCACCAGGGCCGGCGAGGGTTCGCCGGAGACCCGCAGGTGATCCCAGGCGAGGCCGCCGGCGGCCAGCCGGGCCAGGAAGCGCTCTCCGGCCGGCGATTCCGTGAACGAGCGTCGGCCCGTGACCAGCAGCAGGCGCCCGCCGTAGCCGGCCAGCAGGCCGGGCAGCTTGTCGATCGCCCCGGCGCCGAATTCGATGCGCGGCAGGCGGGCGATGGAGAAGGGGCCGATCATCTTCCGGTCATGCGGGGAACAGGCCGTGCATCGGCTCGCCGCGCCGGGGCTCGGCCATCATCTCCGCCACCGCATCCCGCCAGGCGGCGTAATGGGCGGTCTGCTTGTGGGCGGCGGCGTCCGCCGCGCTGGCGTAGGCTTCGTAGAGCACGAAGCGGGTCGGGTCGTCCGGCGCCTGCAGGACGTCGAAACGCCGGTTGCCCGGCTCCCGGACCGAGGACTCATGGTTCGCACGCGTCGCCTCGATGAAGGCGGGCACGGAATCCGCCTTGACGCGGACGTGGACCAGCGTGACGTGCATGATCTTCTCCCCCTGTCGGAACGGCCTCATGCCGGGGCGCCGACGGCTTTTCCCCCGCACCAGGCGTAGAGCGCATCGTAGACCACCATGCCCTGCCTGAGCATCGCGTGGTCGTCGGCGAAGTTCAGCGACAGCCCGCGGGAGATGGCCAGCAGTCCGGCGGCCTCGGGGGCTTCGGCAAGCCGGTCGCAGTCTGCCGCCCGGACGATGGCCGCGAGCTTCGCCAGCGCCGGGTCTTCGAGGCCGTAGCGGGCGAGGAAGGCGTCGAAGCTGCAGCGGTCGCCGTGGTGCCCGAACTCGACGCCGGGCACGTCGTAGGGAACGGCGCCCGTCGCCGCGGCGACGCCCATGACGTCCGCCGCCGGCACGTAGAGGAACTCGGCCTGCGGGTCGATGAAGCGGGCGACCAGCCAGGGGCAGGCGATGCGGTCGATCTTCGGTCGTTCGCGCGTGACCCACTTCATTCGGTTCTCCTTCAGGGCACGAGACTTTTCGCCAGGCCCAGCGCCGCGCAGGCGCCGATCACCGGGATGACGTCCACCTTCCAGCGCCACAGGGCCAGGAAGGCCGCCACGGCGATGGCCAGGGCCGGCCACTGGAAGCCGCCGGCGAAGGGGGCCGCCGGGCTGGCCTGGGGCCAGAGCACGTGCCAGGCGAAGAAGACCGCCAGGTTGAGGATCACCCCGACCACGGCGGCCGTGATGCCGGTCAGCGGGGCGGTGAACTTCAGGTCGCCGTGGGTCGCCTCGACCAGCGGGCCGCCGGCGAGGATGAACAGGAAGGAGGGCAGGAAGGTGAAGAAGGTCGCCACGGTGGCGCCAGCCAGGCCGGCCATGAACAGGGCATCGGGGCCGAGGACCTGCTTGGTCCAGGCGCCGACGAAACCGACGTAGGTGACCACCATGATCAAGGGCCCCGGCGTCGTCTCGCCCAGGGCCAGGCCGTCGATCATCTGCGGGCCGGTGAGCCAGCCGTAGTGTTCCACGGCGCCCTGATACACGTAGGGCAGGACGGCGTAGGCGCCGCCGAAGGTGAGCAGGGCGGCCTGGGTGAAGAAGCCGCCCATGTCGCGCAGGGTGCCGGAGACGGCCAGCATGGCGGCGCCCCAGAGGAACAGGCCGGCGGCGGCATAGAAGCCGAGGCGGATCCAGCGGAAGGCGGCGTGGGGCGGCGGCGGCGTGTCGTCGTCGATCAGGGCCGGTCCGTATCCCTTGCCCGCCGCGCCGTGGCCGCCACCGGCGCGGAACTTGTCCGGCGCCAGTCTCCCGCCCAGGGCGCCGGCCGCCGCGGCCGCCAGCACGATGGCCGGGAAGGGCAGGTCGAGGGCGAAGATGGCCACGAAGGCGGCCGCGGCGAAGGCCCAGAGGAGGCCGTTCTTCAGCGCCTTGGAGCCGATCCGCCAGGCCGCGAAGACGACGATGGCGACGACCGCCGGCTTGATGCCCCAAAGGATGCCGGCCACGGCCGGCACGGTGCCGAAGGCCAGGTAGATCCAGGACAGGGCCACCAGCAGCGCGAAGGCGGGCAGGAAGAAGAGGACGCCGGCGAGTATCCCGCCGGCCACCCCGTGCATCAGCCATGCCAGGTAGATGGCGAGCTGGATGGCCTCGGGCCCCGGCAGCAGCATGCAATAGTTGAGGGCGTGCAGGAAGCGCCGCTCGGAAATCCAGCGCCGGCGTTCCACGAGTTCCTGGTGCATCATCGCTATCTGGCCGGCCGGGCCGCCGAAACTGATGAAACCGAGCTTGAACCAGTAAGGCAGCGCCTCGGACAGGCGCACGGGGCGGGGGGGCAGGGCAGGGGGGCAGGGGGCGGTGACGGTGTCCACGGACATTCCTCGCAGCAGCACGATGGGCGGCACTTGGACGGGACACCGTCTTGGGCGATTGCGCCGGTGCCGGGAGTCCGCGAATCCCGACCGGGGGGAGTCTAGCAGACGAACCGGGACCGGGCCCGGACGCTCGCGGCGGGCAGCCCCCGGGCGGGCGGCGCCTCGCTGGAAGTGGCGACTCGGAGGCCCCGGGAATCCGGATAGAATCCCCGACCGAAATCGTGGGTTTTATGAACGCCAGGCCGGCGTCGACCGCCCGCCAGGAGGCAAGAAGAATGAAGATCAACCTGCCCGTCACCCAGGTCGAACGTCCCTTTCCCAGGGGGCGTTATCTCGTCTCCAAGACGGATCTCAAGGGCGCCATCACCTATGCCAATGACACCTTCGTCGAGATCAGCGGGTTCTCCCGCGAGGAACTGATCGGCAGGAACCACAACCTGGTGCGTCACCCGGACATGCCGCCGGCCGCCTTCGCCAGCCTGTGGGAAACGGTGAAGGCCGGCCGTCCCTGGCGGGGCATCGTCAAGAACCGCTGCAAGAACGGCGACTCCTACTGGGTCGAGGCCCTGGTGGTGCCGGTGCGCCGGAACAACGAGACCCTGGGCTACATGTCGGTCCGCGTCGAGCCCACCCGGCAGCAGGTCGCCGAGGCCGAGGAGCTGTATCGCCGCCTGAAGGAAAGCAAGGCCGCCCTGCCGGGGCCGACCGCCTGGATGCGGATTCCGCTGGCCACCAAGCTGAACGCCCTGGTCCTCTGGCTGATCGTGTCCCAGGTGGCCGGCGGCGCCGCCTACGTGCTGGGTCCCGGGCTCGGCTGGACCGCGGCCACCGTGGACGGCCTGATGCTCTTCTTCGGCCTTACGTCCCTGGCCGCGGGCGCCGGCCTGCTGATGATGCAGCGCCAGGCCATGACCATCATCAACCGCATCGTCGGCCGCCTCGACCACGTGGCCCAGGGCGACCTGACCGATGCCATTCCCCTGCACCGGGTGGACGAACTGGGCCGCCTGAACGATGCCCTCGTGACGACCCAGGCCCATCTGAAGGTCATGATCGCCGAGATCGCCGAGGCCTCGGACCGGGTCGGCTCGGCCGCCGCCGACGTGAGCGCCCGCATGGGCCACCACCGGTCGGTGGCCCAGTCCCAGTCGGATGCCGCCGGCCGCATCTCGGCGGCCGTCGAGCAGTTGTCGGTGTCGGTCCAGGAAGTCACCACCGCGGCGGGGCAGGCGGCGGACGCGGTGGGGGAGTCCGGCGCCTTCCTGGCCAATGCCCTGGCGCGCATGGGTGAGAGCCGCACCGCCTCCCGCAACGTGGTGGACACGGTCGAGCAGGCGGGCACCACCATGGGGGAACTCTTCAAGTCCATCTTCGCCGTCGGCCGCATCACCCAGGCCATCCGGGAGATCGCCGACCAGACCAACCTGCTGGCCCTGAACGCGGCCATCGAGGCGGCCCGGGCGGGGGAACAGGGGCGCGGTTTCGCCGTGGTGGCCGACGAGGTGCGCAAGCTGGCGGAGAAGGCCGGCAGCCAGACCGGCGAGATCACCGCGTCGGTGCAGGAGATCCAGCGCATCACCCAGACCGCCGTTACCGGCATGGAACAGGCGGGCAACCACGTGGCCGCCACCGAGGCCGCCATGGAGCGGGCCCAGCAGGGCCTGGACGAGGTCCGCCACCAGGGAGACAACGTGGTGGGCCATTCCAATCACATCGCCGACCGCATGCGCGAGCAGGCCGCGGCGAGCACCGACATCGCGGTCCAGGTGAGCGGCATCGCCGACGGCCTGCACGAGAACCTGGTCGCCGCGGAGGAGGTGAGCCGCCAGGCCGAGGACATGAATGCCGCGGCCGGCCGCCTGCGCGAGTTGATCGGCTACTTCCGCTTCATCAAGTGAGGACGCGGCGGCGGGCTGCGGCGGTCGTCGCCCCGTCCTGATGATTCTCGACGACCGCCGTCGGCTCTACTGGGGGGCCTTCCTGCGGGCCCTGGCCACCGGCATGGCCGGCGTGCTGCTCGGGCTCCACCTGGCGCGGCACGGCCTGTCCGTCGGGGTGCTCGGGGCCGTGCTGGCGGCGGGCCTCGGTGGCGCGACGCTGGCGGTGGCGCTGGCCACCTGGTGGGGCGACCGGATCGGCCGCCGGCGCCTGCTGATGCTGCTCACGGGCCTGTCGGGGGCGGGCGGGGTCGTCGTCGCCTGGGCCCCGGACGCCTGGACGGTCGGCGCCGCGGCCTTCGTCGGAATGCTGAACGGCATGGGCCGGGACCGGGGCGCGGCGCTGGTGCTGGAGCAGGCCATGCTGCCGGCCACCACGGACGACGCCGGCCGGACCGGCGCCTTCGCCCGCTACAACCTGCTGATGGACGTGGGGCACGCCCTCGGCGCCCTGGCGGCCGCGCTGCCGGAAATCCTCGCGGGATTGTCCGGCATCGGCGAGGCGGCGGCGCTCCGGGGCGCCTTCCTCCTCTACGCCGGTCTGCTGGCCGCCGGCCTTCCCCTTTACGGTGGACTGTCGACGCGGGTGGACCGGCAGGGCGGATCCACGCCGGTCCTCGCGCCGGAAAGCCGGCGCGTGCTAGTGAGGATCTCCGCCCTGTTCGCCGTGGACAGCATCGCCGGGGGCTTTCTCGGCGGAGCGCTGCTCTCCTGGTTCTTCTTCGAGCGCTTCGGGGTGGCCGCGTCCACCGTCGGCCTGCTGTTCTTTGCGGCACGGCTCATGAACGCCGTATCCCACCTGGGCGCGGCCTGGCTGGCGGCACGGATCGGCCTGGTGAATACGATGGTCTTCACCCACATCCCGTCCAGCCTGCTCCTGCTGACGGTCGCCATCGCGCCGAGCTTCCCCGTGGCGGCCGTCCTGTTCCTGCTGCGCGAGGGGCTGGTGGAGATGGACGTGCCGACCCGCCAGTCCTACGTCATGGCCATGGTGCGGCCCGAGGAGCGTACCTTCGCCTCGGGGGTGACGCATCTGGTGCGCCTGGGCGGCTGGGCCGCGGGACCGGCCTTCGCCGGCTGGCTGATGGGCGCCGCGGCCCTGGCCGCCCCGCTCGTCATCGGCGCCGGCATGAAGATCGGTTACGACCTCCTGCTTTGGCGGGCCTTCCGGCGTCTCAGGCCGCCGGAGGAGCGGGGCACTCCCTGAAGATGCGTGCCTTGCACCCGGCGCAGACCGACGGGTCCAGGCCGTTCACCAGGGCCCCGATGGCCAGGGACTTGCGCGGGAAGTTCACCACCGGTCCCAGCCGGGGCGCATAGACGGGGTTCGCCAAGGTTTCCTGGGCGTCGCCGCGCAGGGCCTGGAAGCAGAGGCTGCCGCCGAGCTTGCGCCGGCGTGCGGCCTCGGTGGCCAGCAGGTCCGCGCCCGCCACATCGACGAAATTGATGTGGTTGGAGATCAGCAGCAGGTGCTTCTGCCCGGGCGAATGCTCGGCCAGGTGGTGGAAATACTCGGCCACGTGGCTGACCGCCCCGAAATAGATGGAGCCGTCCACGCGCAGGATCTTGAGCTGGGGGCATTCGGGCGCGCCGGGGGCCCGCTCGGTCAGCCGGCGCTCCGGGTGCTCCGGATTGGGCACCAGGCTGCGGATGCCGGGCCGGGCGGTGCGCGACAGGTACAGCACCAGGGAAAGGATGATGCCCACCAACACCGCGAACTCCAGGTGCAGGACCAGCGTCGCGACGAAGGTCACCGCGAGGACCGCCGCCTCGGAGCGGCTCACCTTCCAGATCTCGGCGATATGGTGGAAGTCGATGAGCCCCCACGCGACGAGGAAGAGGATGCCGGCCATGGCGGCCCGCGGCAGGTAGGCGGCCAGCGGTGCCACCAGCATCAGGATCAGGATCAGCGCCCCGGCGGAGATGACGGCGGCGAGCGGAGTCCGGGCGCCGGCCTCGTAGTTGACGCCGGAACGGTTGAAGGAACCCGAGGACGGATAGGCGGAGAAGAAGGACCCGACGATGTTGGAAAGGCCCTGGCCGATGAATTCCTGGTTGCCGTCGATGCGCTGGCCGGACTTGGTGGCGATGGAGCGGGCGATGGAGACGGCCTCCGTGAGCCCCAGCACGGTCACCGCCACCGCCGCGCCCAGGAGCAGGCGGAGGGTCTCCAGGCGGAAATCCGGTTTCGACAGTTCCGGCAGGCTGCCCGACAGGGCCCCGACGGTCTTGATGCCCGTCTCGGCGACGCCGCCCCATTCGGCGTTCAGCACCACCCCGAGGAGGCTGCCGGCGACCATGGCGACGATCATGTAGGGCAGCTTCGGAATCCATCGCCGGGCGACGATGCCGGTCAGCAGGGTGACCACGCCTACCGCCACCACCAGCGGCCTGGTCTGGCCGGCCAGCAGCCAGAACTGGTGCAGGGTCTCGAAGAAGGACACGCCGCGCGGGATGGGCAGGCCGAAGAAATTCCGTACCTGGCTGGCCATGATCAGCAGGGCCGCCCCGGCCGTGAAGCCCACCACCACCGTATGGGAGATGAAGTTCACCAGGGTACCCAGGCGGAAGAGGCCCATGGCGAGCTGCATGACGCCGACCATGAAGGCCAGCGTCAGCACCTCCGAGATATAGCGCTCGCTGCCGGGCTCCGCGAGCTGCGAGACGGTGGCGAACACCACCAGGGAGATGGCGTTCGTGGGCCCCGAGACCAAGTGGAAGGAGGAACCCCACAGGGCGGCGATCACGGCCGGCACCATGGCGGCGTAGAGGCCGTATTGGGGCGGCATGCCGGCCAGCGTCGCGAACGCGACGCCCTGGGGCAGGACGATGAAGGCGCCGATGACGCCGGCGATCAGGTCCGCCCGGAGGTTGGGCCCGGTGACCTGGCTGCGCCAGCGCAGGAAGGGGAAGAGCCTGAGGATCAAGGCGGTTCTGGAAGCGAGGGGGCTGCGGGTTCGCAGGGATTATATAAGGAAACGCTTATGCTCTGTGATTGGGCCCATAAGAAAATTGAAATGCGAAGCTTCCCCGGCGCGCCGCTATCCTTGCTTCCCCACCTGCCACTGCGCGTCCCCGGCCCCTTGCCCCAACTCCTTACCCTCTCCCGCGCCGCCCACCTGATCGGCGTTTCCCGCGGCACGCTGCAAAAGCGCATCGGTGCCGGCGAACTGCCGTCCTTCGACGGCATGGTGTCTACGGAGGACCTGCTGAGGCTCTATCCGGACCTGCGCCTGGAGGATGCCGGCGCCTTCGAGCAGGTGGCCTCCATCAAGGAGCAGGCCTTCGCGAAGCGGGTTCGCCAGCGCATGCTGCCCTCCCAGGAGGTGCTCGCCGAGCGGCTTTTCGAGCAGGGCCAGGAACTGGCGGACCTGCGCCGCCATCTGGCCCGGTACCACGCTCTCGTGACGGCCCTGCAGGCGCGCATCGGGGAACTGGCCGGGCCCGCGCCGTCACCGGCCCTGCAGGAACTGGGCGGCCTTCTGGAGCAGGGGTTGTCCGAGGTCCTCGGCAGCGAGGAAAGGCCGGATGCGCTGGTGGCCATGGATGCTATGCTCCGCGTCATGGCGGCCCAGGTGAGCGTCCGGCCTTCGGG
>JAEUNJ010000087.1 GCA_016791145.1 Rhodocyclaceae bacterium
CGGGAGTAATGGACGCCGGAAGGGCAGGTGGTCTCGCAGGAGCGGCAGGTGAGGCAGCGGTCCAGGTGCAGCCGGGTCCGCTCGGTGGGCTCGGCACCCTCCAGCACCTGCTTGATCAGGTAGATCCGTCCCCGGGGCCCGTCCAGTTCGTCCCCCAGCAACTGATAGGTGGGGCAGGTGGCCGTGCAGAAGCCGCAATGGACGCACTTGCGCAGAATCTCCTCGGCCTCGCGGCCGGCGGAGGTATGTCGGATGAAATCGGCGAGATGGGTTTCCATCAGAGTTCGGGATGCAGGCGGCCGGGATTCAGGATGCCGCCGGGATCGAAGGCCCGCTTCAGGCGCTTGTGCAGGAGCAGCACCGCCGGGGCCAGGGGATGGAAGGGGGCGACGCCCCCGTCACCATCGTCGCCGGCGCCGCGCCGGAACAGGGTGGCGTGGCCGCCGGCCTTCTCGGCCGCCGCGCGCACCTCCGCCGCCGGCCGGCAGGTGCGCCACCAGCGCTGGGCGCCGCCCCACTCCACCGACTGGGCCTCGTCGATCACCGGGGCCACCGAAGGCAGGGACAGGCGCCACAGGGGCTCCGGCCCGGCAAAGCAGGCGTCCGCCAGGTCCCGGCGCCCGGCCCAGAAATCCCGCGCCGCCGACTCGTCCAGGACGTCCCCGCCGAGCCGTTCCCGGGCCGCGTCCACGGCCGCCCGGGCGCCGGAGAGGCGCAGCGTCAGCAGGCCGTCATGCCAGCAGGAGGCCGAGACCGGCAAGGGCTTGCCGGCCCAGGCGTTGAGGTTCTCGAGGGCGTGTTCCTGGGGCATCTCGAAGCGCAGCGTGGCCTCGGCCACCGGCTTCGGCAGGACCTTCAGGGAGACCTCGGCGACCAGCCCCAGGACCCCCAGGCTGCCGGCCATCAGGCGCGACAGGTCGTAGCCCGCGACGTTCTTCATGACCTGGCCGCCGAAGGACAGGATGCGGCCTTCCCCGTCCAAGACCTTCACGCCGAGGACGAAGTCCCGCACGGCGCCGGCCGCCGCCCGGCGGGGACCGGAGAGGCCGGCCGCCACCATGCCGCCGACCGTGGCCCCGGGCAGCCGCGGCGGCTCGAAGGCCAGGCACTGGCCCTGCGCGGCCAGCACGGATTCCAGCTCGGCCAGGGGGGTGCCGCAACGGGCGGTGACGTAGAGTTCGGTGGGCTCGTGGGCGACGATGCCGGCGTGCTGGCGGGTGTCCACCACCTCGCCGCGCGGCTTGCCGCCGTAGAAGTCCTTGCTGCCGCCGCCGCGCAGGCACAGGGCGCGCCCCTCGGCGGCGGCGGTGCGGATGCGTTCCGACCACTGGTTCAGCACGTCGGCCATCAGAACCTCTCGATGTCCGGGAACTTCAGGTCGCCCCCATGCACGTGCATGCGTCCGAATTCGGCACAGCGGTGCAGGGAGGGCACGGCCTTGCCCGGGTTGAGCAGCCCGCCCGGATCCCATGCGGCCTTCACCCGGTGGAAGGCGCGCAATTCCTCGGTGGGAAACTGGTCGCACATGGAGTTGATCTTCTCGAAGCCGACGCCGTGTTCGCCGGTGATGGTGCCGCCCAGCTTCACCGACAGGGCGAGGATCTCGGCGCCGAAGGCCTCGGTGCGCTCGAGTTCCCCGGGGGTGTTGGCGTCGTAGAGGATCAGCGGATGCAGGTTGCCGTCGCCGGCGTGGAAGACGTTCATGCAGCGCAGCCCATACTTCCTCTCCATGCCGACGATGGCGGTCAGCATCTCGGCGAGCCGCTTCTTCGGGATGGTGCCGTCCATGCAGTAGTAGTCCGGCGACACGCGGCCGGCGGCCGGGAAGGCCGCCTTGCGTCCCGCCCAGAAGCGCAGGCGCTCGGCCTCCGAGCAGGAGACCCGGATCTCCGTGGCGCCGCTTTGCTCCAGGACGGCGCGCATGGCGGCGATCTCCTCGGCCACCTCCTCGGGCGTGCCGTCCGACTCGCAGAGCAGGATGGCGGCGGCGGAGAGGTCGTAACCCGCCTTGACGAAGGGCTCCACGGCCGCGGTGGCCGGCTTGTCCATCATCTCCAGGCCGGCCGGGACGATGCCGGCGGCGATGATCGCCGCCACCGCCTCGCCGGCCTTGACGACGTCATCGAAGCTGGCCATCGCCACCTGGGCGACCTCGGGCTTGGGCACCAGCTTCACGGTCACCTCCGTGGCCACCGCCAGCAGGCCCTCCGAGCCGATCATCAGGGCCAGCAGGTCGAGGCCCGGCGCGTCCAGGGCGTGGTTGCCGAATTCGACGACCTCGCCCTCGATGGTCACGGCCCGCACCCGCAGCACGTTGTTCACCGTCAGGCCGTATTTCAGGCAATGGACGCCGCCGGCGTTTTCCGCCACGTTGCCGCCGATGGTGCAGGCGATCTGGGAACTCGGGTCCGGCGCGTAGTAGAGGCCGTAGGGCGCCGCCGCCTCGGAGATGGCGAGGTTGCGCACCCCCGGCTGCACGACGGCGACCCGGGCGACCGGGTCCAGGTGCAGGATGCGCTTCATGCGCGCGAGGCTGAGGACCAGGCCATCGGGGTGGGGCAGCGCGCCGCCCGACAGCCCGGTGCCGGCGCCCCGGGCGACCACCGGCACGCCGCGGGCGTGGCAGGCCTTGACCACGGCCACCACCTGGTCCTCGTTTTCCGGCAGGGCGACGGCCAGGGGCACGCGCCGGTAGGCGGACAGGCCGTCGCACTCGTAGGGTTTGAGGTCCTCGGGATCGGCCAGGAGGCTCCCCGGCGCCAGGATTCCGGCCAGGGCGAGGAGCAGTTCCTGCCGGTCGACGTCGGAGAAATCCTGGTCGCGCTCGGCGACGTGTTCTCGGTGATGGCCCATGCTCTTCGGCTCAGGAAATTATCGGACGGCCCGTCTTCTCGCTTGTTTCAGGCGCCCCGGCGCGGGTCGCCGGCTCCCGCCGGGCCCGGGCTCCAGGCCCCATTCTCGCCGAGTCCCGCCCGCGCGTCCACGCCCGCTACACCGTCCCGCGCATCCAGCCGGTGGCCGAACCGCGCCCGCCCGAGGGGCGGTATTCGCAGCCCACCCAGCCCGCGTAGCCGATCCGGTCCAGGTGGGCGAAGAGGAAGGGAAAGTTGATTTCCCCGGTGCCGGGCTCGCCGCGCCCCGGGTTGTCGGCGATCTGGACGTGGCCGATCCGCGGCAGGTGCTCGGCCAGCGTGCGGGCCAGGTCGCCCTCCATGACCTGGGCATGGTAGACGTCGTATTGGAGCCTGAGGTTCGGGCAGGCCGCCTCGGCGATGATGTCCAGGCCCTGCCGCGTGCGGCTGACCAGGAAGCCCGGCGTGTCCCGGGTGTTCAGGGGTTCCATGACCAGTTCCACGCCGGCCCGCTGCAGCACGGCGGCGGCGAAGCGCAGGTTCTCGACCAGGGTCTCCCGGGCCCTGGCCAGGCTCACGCCGGGCGGCGGGATTCCCGCCAGGCAATTGACCCGCGGGCAGCCAAGCAGCCGCGCCCACTCGACGGCGGCGCCGACCCCGTCCTGGAACTCGGCCATGCGCTCCGGATGGCAGGCGATGCCCCGCTCGCCGCCCGCCCAGTCGCCGGCCGGCAGGTTGAAGAGCACCACCGGGAGGCTGGCCCCGGCGGCGGCATCGGCCAGCAGCCCGCGATCGAAGGCATAGGGGAAATGGAACTCGACGGCGGCGAAGCCGGCGTCCCGGGCCGCCGCGAAGCGGTCCGGGAGATCCAGTTCCGGGAAGAGGAAGGAAAGGTTGGCGGAGAAGCGGGGCAAGGCGGGCCCTCCGTCAGAGGGCGGCCATCACCCGTTGCATCTTGGCGCGCACCTCGGCGCCCAGGTCGCCCAGGGCCGGGTTGTCGGACATCTGCGCCATCAGGCCCGGATCCATGAACTCCACGTGGGTGGTGCCCTGGGCGTCCTGCCGCACCACGACATTGCAGGGCATCAGGAGTCCCACCGGGGGCTCGGCCTCGATGGCGCGCTTGGCGAAGGGGGGATTGCACGCGCCGAGGATCCGGTAGGCGGGCATGTCGTGGCCCAGCTTCTTCTTCAGGGTGGCGGCGACGTCGATCTCGGTGAGCACGCCGAAGCCTTCCTTCTGCAATTCCTCGGTGACCCGGGCAATGGCGGCGTCGAAGGACAGGGAAACGGTCTTGCCGAAGCCGTAGCGGTTTTCCATGGGTTTCCTCGATGGGTGATCGGAAGCCTCCAAGGATAGCCCATCGGGCAGACCGCCGGCGGCCCCTCCCGAGGGGCACGATGCGCCGGCGGCGTCCGGCGGCTCAGCGGCGCCGGCGGCGCAGCCCCAGGGCGGCCAGGCCGGCCCCCATCAGGGCCATGGTGGCCGGTTCGGGCACCGGCGCCGGTTCGCCGTAGATGAAGTCGTCCATCGCCACCGCGTCCATGCCGGGCGAGGGGAAGGGATTGCGCAGCAGGTCCAGGTCGCCCACCACCAGGTGGACGCGGCTCACCACCGGGGAATCGAAGACGTAACCGGCGAAGGAGAAGGACTTGAAGGTGTCCGGCGCGGTACCCAGCGGGAAGACGGGCGGCGCCAGCGACAGGAGCAGCGTCCCGTCGGCGGCGTGGAAATCCATGCGGGTGATGCCGGGAATCTCCACGTCCGTGAAGACGGCGCCGAACCCGCGCACCAGGGCCGGCGTGCCGGGCGTTCCCGGCTTGCTGAAGGTGACGTCCATCTCGTTGCTGTGCACGATGCCGAAGATGCGCTCGGCGCTGAAGGCGGCGAACTGGTTCGGGTTGTCGCCGTGCAGGTCGCCGAACAGGGGAGTCGCCGGCCCGGGACTGCCGTCCCCGTCGGAATCCCCGTCGGCGCTGACCCGGAAGCTCCCGGCGGTGGAGAACTGGATGCCGCGCACCCGGCCCGCGGGTGCCCCCGCGGACTGGTTGAAGAAACTGCCCGGGAAGGCGCCGGGATCGGCGGAGCCATCCGGAACCGCATCCCAGTTCACCTCCCGCCGGCCGACGCCCGGCACGCAGGCGCCGGCGCAGGGACCGAGGCCATTGCTGGCGCCCAGGGCGGCGCGGAAGTCGTTGACGGTGCCGAGGATGGACGCCGCGTCGGCGCCCGCGGCGGTGAAGGCGCCGGCATGGGCGAGGCCCGCCGCGGCGGCCAGGGCCGCGGCGGCGAGGGGATATCTTTTTTGCATTCTCATGGGATCTCCTTCGGGGTGGGGGAGGATCCGCCGGGCCGCCGCCGGCGGCCGCGGTACGGGCGGGCCATCGCAGCCTATTCCGGATGCCGGTTATGAGTCAAGCATTTCAGGTCGGATGGTTTCCCATGTCAACATCATGGGATTTTCCGGGTCGCCGGGTACCCGGCCGGCCGGGGTCAGGCGTCGCGGACGAGGATCCTGCCTTCCGCGGTGGCGACGACGACCCCGTCCTGGTTGGTGCACGTGCCATCGAGGGTCACCACGCCGCCCTGCCATTTGGGCTTGTCGGCCTTCGCCGTGACGACCCAGGCCACGGCCAGGGTGTCGCCGGCGCGGACCGGGGCGAGGAAGCGCACGTGGTGCTCCACGTAAGCCAGGGCCGTCCCGTGGAAGATCATGCCGAGTTGGGCGGCGAGCACATTGCTGGTCAGGTAGCCGTGCGCCACCCGGCCATGGAAATGGGAGCCCGCGGCGAAGGTCTCGTTGATGTGCAGTGGATTCAGGTCGCCGAAAAGGCCGGCCCCGAGGACGATGTGGGTCTCGGTCATGGTCATGCCGGACTCGAAGCGGTCGCCCACCGCCACCTGGTCGTAGCCTCGCCCGATCTGCATGGTCCCCTCAGAAACGATAGAGCAGGTTGAAGGTGAGCTTGCTGCGGCCGGCCTGGGTGCCCGGCACCGTGCCCGAGGGGGCGACCCCGTCGATCACGTGGGCCAGGTCGGCCGCGGCCTCCAGGTGGCTGCTCCAGGTCCAGCGCAGGCCGACGCCGACGCTGGACACGGCCTCGGAGGAGGCTTGCAGGCCGTAGGCGCTGTTCAGCACGACCCGCCCCTGGTCGTAGAACACGACGGGCCGCAGGGTGTCGACGATGGCCGGCCCCCGCGCCTCGAGGGTCAGGGCGTAGCCCTTGTCCCCGGTGATCTCCCGGTCGCGCAGGCCCCGCACGGTGCCGGGACCGCCGACGCCGAACATCTCGCCGGGAATCAGGGAGGAGTAGCTGTACTGGCCGCGGAACCGGGCCGCCAGTTCCCAGCCGGACCATTGGGTCGCCGCATCGATGCCGAAGCGGCGGGCCTCCCAGTGGAAGCCGGCGCGGGGCCGGGTCGCCGCGTAGGCGGCCGCGTGGTTGCCGCTGCCGCCGTGGGTGTTGATGGCATATTCCAGGTAGCCGCCGAGGCTGCCCCAGGCCTGCTGTTCGCGCAGGGCGTAGCGCAGCGAGAGGGGGCGGGCGTGGATGTCGGGCGTGGGCAGCGCCAGCGCGACGGCGCCGATGTTGAGGCCCACGGAGCTCGCGTAGTGCTTGTCCTCCAGGGCCGCCGAGAGGGTCTGGGCCGTGCCCCCCCATTTGGGCAGGTCGTAGGTGGCGCGCACACCCAGGAACTCGCCCCGGCCGCTCACGTTGAAGTCGGCCCCGGACAGGCCGGCACCGATGACGCCGGTATTGACGTCGGAGCGGGTGTAGTGGAACTGGACGCTCGCATGGTGGCCGTACAAGGGTATCCAGTAGAACAGCCCGAGCTGCCCCACCTTGCGCGTCTCGTCCGGAGAGGTGGTGTAGACCGCGGTCAGCGCGTGGTCCAGGTCGAAGAGGTCGGAGCGCTGGTGGGCGATGGAGACGCGCGTGTAGCCGGTGTTCCGGTTGATCTCGTCGTACTGGTCCCGGGTCTGGCCGGAAAGGCTCACCAGGGTCTGGCCGGGCGCGGCGTCACGCACCCGCACCTCCGCGTCCACGGTGTCCGGCGCCTGACCCTCCTTCATGATCACCGCCAGCCGCCGGGCCGGGTGCTCGTTGGCCAGCGCGATCTCGCGGCCGATCTCCCGGACGTCCGGGGAACTGCCCGGGACGAGGCCCGGCAACGCGGCCAGCACGTTCGCCTCGCTGAAATGCTCGTTGCCCTTCACCTCCACGGCGCCGAGGGGAAAACGCAGCACCTGCAGGCGCACGACGCCCCCGGCGGGCTTCTGGGCCGGCACGATGATCCGGTGGAAGGCGAAGCCCATCTCCCGTACCCGGTTCTCCAGGGCCGCGGCGGCGGCCTCCAGCGTCGCCAGGTCCCGGTGCACGCCGAGATGGGGGCGCAGGGTCTCCTCCACCTCGGCGGCGGTCAGCGGCAGGTCTCCGGCCACTTCGAAGCGCTGCACCTCGAGGATCACCGCCGGGACGGCGGACTGGGCCGCGGCACCGGCGCCGCAGCACAGCGCCGCCGCGGCGGCGGCGAGGCGGCCGGCGCGGGCCGCCCGGAACCTCTTCGTCAGGGTCTTATTTCGCATATGCCTTCACCCGGCTGGCCACCGGGACTCAAGAGTTCGATCAGGCGCAACGTCCGCGGATTCAGCTCGTCGGGCGTCGGATAGGGATCGTTGAACAGGAAGCCCGGCAGGGGCTCGATGCGGGCCGGCACGCCGCCCGCGCCGAGATGGGCGGCCTCGAAGGCCCCCAGGTCGATGGATTCCCCGCCGGCGGTCAGGCGGACGGCACCGCTGCGCACGCCCACGTAGAGGCCGGCCGGATGGTCGTCCATGCGGACCGCGCCGAAGAGGCGCGAGAAGTCCACCGGGACCCGGTCGGGACGCGGGCTGGCATCTTCCAGGAAGAAGGCCGGCACGGCGGCCAGGGCCGCCGGTCCCGCGGTGCGGGGATTGAAGACGGCGGCCCGCTCCTTCTCGACGAGCACCTCCTTGCCGCCGCCGGAAAGGCTCACGGCGCCATCCCAGACGTAGGCGAAGGCGGCATCCGACGCGCAGGCCTGGCCTCCGCCTCCCGCCGCTCCGCCCTGGCCCGCCGCACCCCCCTTGCCGCGCCTGCCCTTCGCGGCGGGGGCCGGGGCCGCGCCACCGCCACCGCTGGCGCAATGGCCGGCGACGCGCACATCCACGCCGGTGCCGCGGATGCCGATGGTGGCGACGACGGTGTTGATGCTGACGGCGCCGGGATTACGCCGCCCGACCAGGCCGGTGACGGCGCGCAGGCCGCCGCGGAAGAGCCGCACCACGAAGTTGCCCTGTTCGGCCTGGGCGCCGCTGAAGCGCACGTCCTCCAGCTTGAAATCCGTATCCGCCGTGAGGGTCACCTTGGACTGGTCGCGGAAGGCCAGCACGGCATAGGCGCCCGGGGCCGTGCGCACCGATTCCCCGTTGTAGACGGGACCGCCTTCGAGCAGGGTGCGGCTCTGGCCGTCGCGGCCGACGGCGGTGGCCGTGCCGCCCAGCTGCGCGACCCGGGCGACGAGCGGCTCCCCGGTGGTGGCCACGGGTGCCCGGGACCGGGGGTAGCGGTCTTCCTTCGCGCATTCCTCGCCGCACAGGCGCGCGTCGAACTCGGTGCCCCGGATGCCGATGGTGGCCGTCACCGAATCGAGCCGGACGCCGTTCGGATTGCGCTTGCCGATGACGCCGGTGATGGCCCGCAGGCCGCCCTTGACGAGGCGCATGACCAGGCTCTCGCGTCCCGCCTCCAGGGACAGGTCGTCCACGGCGAAGCTCGTGTTGGGCCGCAGGGTCATCCGGGTGCCGTCCCTGAGCCCGATGACCGCGAAACCGCGACCGCCGGTGCTGAGCACCTCGCCCTGGCCGATGAGATCGCCCTTGCCCAGGAACCGGGCTTCCTGGCCGGGCTTCTGGGCGTTGGCGATGCCCTGGACGAACACGACCTCGCCGACCTCCTGGGCGGTGGCGGCCGGCGGGACCGCCACGAGGGCGGCGGCGAGAAGTATGGCGGTCTGGCGCGGGGCTTTCATCGGCGGGGCTCGCGGTGGGCGTTCAACGGCAGACGCCCAGGGGGCGTGCGATGCGGAGGCGGGGCTCCTCCTCCTCGGGGAGCAGCAGGCCGCCCCGCTTGTCCTCGTCGTCTCCTCCCCCGAGGATCAGGGTCGCGGTGTCGACGGGGACGTAATAGATGGGGATGTCCACATCCACCCCGACGGCGGTGACGCCGCCCAGGGTGATGGCCACCGGGCTGCGGAAGATGCCGAAATCGGAGACGCTGTTGCCGAAGGGGTCCGCGGGCAGGTCGGGCGGCGCGCAGGTGGGCGTCGCGCCGAGGCCGCAGGCGAAATTGACGACCCGGGTGCCGGAGGTGATGACGGCGTCGGCGTTGAGGCCCGCCGTACCCGGCGTCAGCACGATGTCGCCCACCGTCGCGACGGTGGTGGTGGCGCCCGTGGTGGTGATCATGCCGAAGGCATTGAGGGCGGTGCCGCCGGTGATCGTGATGTCGCCCAGGGTGGACAGGATCACCTGGGTGCCGCTGGAGGCGATGGCGCCGGTGACGCCGGCGCCGGAGCCGCCGGTCACGTCGATGGGCCCGCCGGTGACGATCACCTGGTCGGTGGGGTCCAGGGAGGCATTGCCGCCGGCGCCGCCGGTGACCGAGATGCCGCCCTTCAGGGTGCTGATGTTCTGGGTGGTGGTGGCGTCCAGCTTGGCCTCCGACCCGGCGGCGGAACCGCCCTGCAGGGTGATGGACTTGGCGAAGATGTCCTGGCTGCGGCCCTTGAGCAGCGAAACGCCGAGGGCCGCCGAGTTGCCGACGGTGATGCGGCCGTCCCGGGCGGCCTGCATCAGTTCCGGATAATCGATCTCCAGCAACTGGTGGGCGCCGCTCTCGACCCGGGCGGTGCCCGTGCCCAGGGCGGCCACGCGCAGGCTGCCGGTGCCGGCGGCCAGCCCGTTGGTCGTGTGGATGGACTGGTCCCCGACCGCCGTGATCTCCGCGTTGCCCGTGGCCGCGGCGCCGGTATTCACATCCACGAAGGCCGTGGTGATGGTCTGGCCGGCCGGCGCGGCGATCCGCGCCGTGCCGGTGCCGCCGGTGGCCTGCACCCGCAGGCCGCCGGTGCTGGTGATGGACTGGGCGCCGCTGCTGGTGGTCACCCGGGCCGTGCCGGCGCCGGCCGTGACCTGCACGGTCATCACGCCGGAATCGCTGAAGGTCTGGGCGCCGCCCGCGGTGATCCGGGCCTCGCCGGCCGCCCCGGCCGAGGTGACCGTCACGCTGCCCGCGCTGAAGCTCTGGGTCCCGGCCGAGTCGATGCGGGCGATGCCGCTTGCGGTGGCGTTGTTCACCGTAACCGTCCCCGTGTTGACCGACTGGGTCGTGCCGCTGAAAACGCCGATGTCGCCGTTGCCGAATTGATTGTCGATGTTGAAGCTGCTCGTGGAGAGACTCTGGTTGCCGCTGCCCAGTTGGCCGATGGCGGCCGTGTTGTTGCCGCCCAGGGGCGAGGTCGAGACGCCGTTGGCGCCGGCCGTGGTGCCGATGGTCACGGCACCGGCACTGAGCGACTGGGTGGTGCCCAGGTTGGCGATGCCGGCCGGCGCGAAATCGGCCCCGCTGCGGATCGTCAGGTTGCCCAAGCTGAGGGACTGGGCGCCCGCGTTGTTGATGATCAGAGCCCCGGCATCCTGGCCGGCACCGGCCACCCCGGTGCCGCCCAGCAACTGGGTGGTGGAGGCGGAGAGGGTCTGGCCCCCCGACTGGGACTCGATGGCGGCCCGGGTGTTGGCGCCGGTGCCGCCCTGGAGGGTCAGGGTACCGAAGGAGAGGTTCTGGTTCCCCGCGGCGGCGATGCGCACGAAGGAATCCGGCCCGGCGCCCCCCGTCATCAGGGTGGTGCTGGCGGTGACGCGCTGGGTGCCGCCGGAGGTGATGTAGGCGGCCGCCGCATTGGCCCCCGCGGTGCCGCCCGCGGTCATGGTCAGGTTACCGGGATCGAGGACCTGCAGGGCGGAGGAACCCGAGGTGCGGTCCGCCTCGGTGCCCGAGGCGACGATGCTGGCATCGGCGCCGTCGCCGCTGCCGGCCGTCAGCACGAAGGCACCGGTGCGCAGGTCCTGGGCCTTGGCGGTCACGCGCCCGAAGGCGCCGTCGCCGCTGCCGCCGGCGATGGTGATGCTGGTGCCGAAGGCCAGGCGCTGGGAGCCGGCGGAACTGATCTCCGCATAGGCGCCGATGCCGGCACCGCCGGTGATGGACATGGTGTCGATCTGGTCGCCGGAGCAGCAGTCGAAGCTGTTGCTGTAGCCGATGATCTGGGGACCGCCGGAGACGCTGGTGGACCCGCTTGTCGGGTTGGCGTTGTGGATGCGGGCATAGGCCCCGTCGCCGGCGCCGCCGGCCAGGGACAGGGAGACGACGGGCTGGATGTACTGCCGGCCGGCGCCCGCGTTCTCCACCAGGGCGAAGCTGTTGGTGCCGGCGCCGCCGGCCAGGCTCAGGCTGTCGGTGGGGTCGGAACAGCAGTAGTTGTCTCCCAGGACCTGGTTGCCGGTGCCCGTGTTGCGGACGGTGGCCGAGCCGCCGTCGCCGGGACCGCCGGTCAGGGTGATGGCGCCGCCGGCGTCCAGGTTCTGGGTGCCGCCGCCGGCCTTCAGCACGAGGACGCTGGCATCGGCCGTGGTGGCGGCGATGCCGCCCCCGGACAGCGCGAGGGTGCCGCCGGCATAGAAGGACTGGCTGCCGGTACCCGAGGCGCTGACCAGGACCGAGGCCGCGTCGCCGGTGCCGCCGGCCAGCGTGGTATTGCCGCTGGCATTGAGGGTCTGGTTGCCGCTTCCCGTCATGGAGACGGCCACAGCCGCGCCGGTGCCGGCGCCGCCGGCCAGGTCCAGATTGCGGCCGGCCGAGAAGTACTGGCCGCCGTCGCCGGCCAGGGTGACGCCCACGGACGCCGCATCACCCGCGCCGCCGGCCAGCCGGATGTCGCGGCTGGCCGTGAAGCTCTGGCTCTGGGTGGCACCCAGGGCGATGCTCTCGCTGCTGGCCGCCCCGCCGTCGAACAGCAGGTCGCGGGTGGCGCTGAAGGTCTGGTTCGCCGCATTGGCGACGATCCCGCCGCCGGAAGGCTGGAAGACCACGTCGCCGGTGCCCCCCTGGCCGCCCAGGAACTGCTGGTTCCCCGTGGCGGCGAGGCTGGCCTGGCCGGACACCACCAGGTCGCCGGTCGCCGAAAAGGCCTGGTTCGTGTTGCTCAGCACGACGGGCGAGCCGGTGCCGTCCAGGGTCAGGATGCCGGCCGTCGTCAGTTGCAGGGTGTTGGCGGCCACCTGGGAGGCGCCGGTGCCCACCACGGTCAGGTCGCCGGCATTGACGGTGAGGGAGAAGGCGGTCAGGGGCGTGCCCGACGCGACGCTGCCCAGTTCCACCGTGGTCAGGTTCCGGCTCAGGCCGAAGGACTGGCCGGGGGCGCTCAGGGCGAGGGGGCCGGCCTGGTCGCCGCGGGTGGTGATCGCCGCGGAGGCGAGGGTGGTGTTGGAGGCCACCGTGAAACCTGCATCGGCATTGACGCTGACCGCGGTCGTGCCGGTCAGGTCGGCCTTCACGGTCCCGCCCACGCCGGGACCCAGGTCGCGCGTCGCGGTCAGGGCCACGGTCGGCGCGGCCACCGCGATGGCGCCGCCCAGTCCGTCGCCGATGTCGCCCAGCGACGCCGACAGGGACACCGTGCCGCCGCTGATGGTGGACGTGCCGGAAAGGTTCCCGCCCGTGCTCATGGTGACGGCGGCGCCGCCCGCGGTGACCGGCGCCGCGAGGTCGATGCCGGTGGCCGCCGCGATCGTCACCGCCCCGTCGCCCAGCACGCCGCCGGTGCTGTCGATGGCCGCCGCCGGGTCGCTCGACACCTGGCCCGTGGCCGACTCCAGCTTGACGAAACCGCCCTGGGTGGCGACGCCCGTGCCCTTGACCACGATGTTCCCGGAGCCGTCGGTGTTCCGGTAGCGGAAGTTCATGGGCGCCGCACCCGCGTTGGCCAGCGTCAGGTCCACGCCGGAGCCGTTGTCCACGACGGCCAGCGACTGGTGGGCGTTCAGGTCGCCCGGCCCGCCGACGCCGTCGTTGAGGATGAAGGTGGCATCGTTCTTCGCCCGGGTGATGTCGAGGTTCGCCAGGTCCGGCGCGCCAGAGGCGCCGGTGAGCCGGATGCGCATGTCGCCGCCGGCTTCCACCGTCAGGTTCGTGGTTTCCTCCAGCGTCAGCGTGGTGATCGGGTTGGTGCCCTCCTGGGTGTGGATGGAGGATCCGGCGGCGGTCGCCTTGAGGATCACCGTCCCGGCCCGGATGCCGCCTCCCGTCTCCAGGGTCTGCCGGATGCCGGCCGGGGATTCCACCGTCACCCAGCCGGTGGCGCCGGCATCGACGCGCCGGAACGCCAGGGGCGTGGCGACGAGGGCGTTGCCCGCCCGCAGCAGGATGGCGGAACCGTCCGTGGCGCTGAACACGCCGTTGCCGCCGTTGAAGGTGAGCAGGTTCCCGGCGTCCAGGCGCGCCGGGTTCAGGCTGTCGCCGCCCTGGCCCATGCTCACGTTCCCGGTGACGGTCACGTTGTTGGTGCCGCGCACCTCCAGGGTCTGGCCGGCGCCGGCGGCGTCCAGGCTGATGGCGCCGAGGCTCACGTCGCTGCCGGACACGTAGAGATAGCTGCCGGGCAGGCGGCTGCCGATGGCCCCCGTGGTGATGGCGGGATAGGTGGGACAGCAGCTCCAGCCCGTGGCGTTGATCTGGTCGGCATCGAGGGTGCCGGTGGCGATGCTGGTGTCCGCGTAGAGATTGATCGTGCCGGGAATCGTGGCGGCGGCGTCCGGATTGATGTGGCCGGTGGAGATGTTGCCGGTCGCCCCCGCGCCGCTGGCCCGGAGTTCCACGTAGCCCGCGTCGATGGTGCCGGCGACGGTGACATTGCCGTTGTTGGCGGCGAGCTGGACACTCGACCCGCCGGTGTTTGCCGCGTTGATGGCGCCGGTGGCGATGTTGCCGTTCAGCGTCGTCATGGACAGGCTGTTCGCCTCGATGGCCCCCGTGGTGATGCTGCCACCGGCATGGGTGTTGTAGTTGTCCGCGGTGATGACCACGCTGCCGGCGGGCGTGCCGGCCGTTCCTATGGTCCCCGTGGCCACGGTGCCGGTATGGGTGTGCAGGCTCAGGCTTCCCACCGCCAGGTTGCCCGTGGTGATGCCGTGGCGGGCCGTTGCCGAGAAGGCTCCGGTGCCGGTCGGATCGGTGACGTGGCCCAGGGTGACGGCGTTGGGGGCGCAGACGAAGCCGGAACCGATGGTTTCGCAGCTGCCATTGGAGGCGACCGGCGAGAAGACCTGGTTGTTGGCCTGGCTCACCGAAAGCCCGCCGGCGCCGAAGTCCCGCAGCACCACGTTGTTGTCGGCGCGGACGGTCAGGACGCCGGAACCCAGGTCGAGCCCCGAGCCGAGGGTCTGGGTGACGTTGCCGGAAACCAGTTGCTGGGCGTGGACCCACAGGTTGCCGTTGGTGGCGGAGAAATCGATGTCGGCCAGGTTGATGCTGCCGGAGGTGCTGTTGAAACGCAGCGTGCCGCCGGTGAACTGGGTGCCGGCGGACGTCCAGCCGGACAGGGTGAAGTCGGTGCCGTCGCTGGCGAAGGCGTAGGTGTTGCCGTTGGTCGTCACCTGGGCAAGCCCCGCGGCGCCGACGCCGCCGGGCGACGCGGTCACCGTCAGGTTGGTCAGGTCGGTGGCCCCGGTGTCGAGGCTGAAGTTCCCACTGGCATTGACGGTCAGGTTCGCGGTGTTGGCGACCACGGGGCTGCCGGCATGGCCGATGGCGGTGCCGGTGGAGGTCAGGGAGACCGACGGGGCCTGCACGTCCAGGGGATTGGCGAAGCCCGCCGTGTCGATGTTGCGGGCGCTGATGGCGAGGCTGCCGCCGGCGCGGATTTCGAGGCCGGGGGCATCGGCGGCGGCACGCACCTCGCCCTGGCCGGCCAGGGCGCTGCTGGCGTTGATGGTCACCGAGCCGCTGCCGGCGCTGGTGTCGATGCCCGTGCCCCCCAGGGTCACGTTGCCCGTGTCCGCCACGCCGGTCGCCGCGTTGATGGTGACGTTCCCCCGGGTGGCCAGGCTGCTCACGAGGGTGAAATCGGTGGGCGCCGTGACGGATACGGAATCCCCCGCCGCGCTCACGGCTCCCAGGGTGACCGCACCCAGGCTCGATGAGAAGGTCGTGCTCTTCACCTGGGCGCCGTCGGTCCGGGCGTAGTTGTCCACGGTCAGGTTGTCCCGGGCGCTCAGGGTGACGGGCAGCGGCTGATAGACCAGCGGATAGGGGAAAGTCAGGGAATTGCGCCCGGTCTGGTCGCCGGCCGGCATGGCGACGTTCTGGGCCACCAGGCTGCCGTTCGGCACGTTCAGGGAAATGAGCGGCGAATTGTTGAAGACCAGGTCGTCGAAACCGCCGCTGACGGTGAAATCGCTGACCGTCACGGTGGTGTCGGTGGCGCTGGCGGCCAGGTTGACCTGGCCCGCCTTGGTGAGCGTGCCGGTGTAGGTGGTGCCGGTGGCGGCGGCGCCCAGCTGCATGTCCAGCCGGTTGGGACCGGTACCGTTCAGCAAGACGTTGAATTCCCCGTTCGGCCGGAAGGTGAACAGCCGGTCCACGTTGACCTTCAGGTACTGGGCGGCCGTCCCGATGCCCCCGCCGGCGCCCTGGGTCGTGATCAGGCTCACGTTGGCCGCCGTGACCTGCGATGCCGCGGACATGGCATGGATCGGTCCGTTCTGGCCGTTGATGGTGACGGTCTCGCTGATGCTGTTGAAGGGCGCGGCCACGTTGCTGGTGGCCGGCGCCGAGGCGGTGACCGTGCCCACATTCACCCCCATGTTTCCGGTGAGGGTGATCGTCGCGCCCGGGCAGGAGGACGAGAAGCTGCAATTGACGGCCGTCGCCGTGATCGAGGTGGCGTTGAGCGGCGTGGTGGCGCTGGTGGACGTGATGCTGACGCTGGTGCTGCTCAGGCTGCGGGTGGCGCTGGCGGTCACGCTCGCGGCATCGTTGACCGTGGCGCTGATCGAGCCGGAGGTGGCCGTGAGCCCCACGTTGCCGGTGGAGGTCAGGGTGCCGGTGCTGACCGAGGTGCCGCTGATGGCCACATTGCCGCTGCCGGCCGTGGCGCCGGAGACGCTCGCCGAACTGGCGGCGGTGACGCTGATCGCGCCGCCCGCCGGGCCGGCGCCCGCCTGGGTGTTGATGGTGCCCGTGCTCAGGCTGCTGCCGTTGGCGCGGACAGTGACCGCGCCCCCGTTGCTGGTCAGGCTGGAGGTGCCCACCGAGGTCGCCCCGGTGATGCCAATCGCCCCGCCGGAAGTGACCGTGCCCGTGGACACCGAACCGCTGGCGGAGGACAGGGTGACCGGGCCGCTGCCGGTCAGGTTCGACGTGCTCAGGTTGCCGCCCACCGCCGCCAGCATCAGGCTGCCGCTGCCCGACACCGTGCCCGCCGTGAGGGCGCCGGCGGTCGTGCTCTCGCTCACCGCGCCGGTGCCGGCATTCACATTGAGGGAGGAGCCGGACAGGTTGCGTCCGGCGTGCAGCGTAACGGCGCCGCCGGAGGTGTTGATGGCGGTGGCCGCGAAGGTGCTCAAGTCGCGCGTCGCGTCCAGGGACACGGCGCCGCCATTGGTCGTGATGGCCGCCCCGAGCTGCAGGTCGCGGCCCGCGTGGGCGGACAGCCCCTGTCCCGCGCCGGCGAGGGTCACCGCGCTGTTGAAGCGCAGGTCGCGGGACGCGTAGAGGCTCACGTTGCCGGTGATGGCGGCCAGGGTCGCGGGGGTGACGGTGATGGCGTGGGCCGGGAAGTCCGCGGCCTCGTTAATGACATAGGGATTGAGCCCCCCCAGGGCATCGACGAAGAGGTCCAGGGGATCCAGCAGCAGTTCGCCCATGGCGCCCCGCGGCGCGCCCAGGTTGGCGCCGCCGAGGAACAGCAGGTTGCCCTTGCCGGACACTTCGGCGAAACCGCCGTCGCCGCCCAGGGGACCGCCCCGGGCGCTCAGCCGGCCCAGATAGCGGGTGTTGCGGTCGGACCAGACGATGATGCGGCCGCCGTTCCCTTCCCGGGTCGCGTCCGCGTTCAGACGGACGCCGGCGGCGACGAATGCGTCCACGGCGTTCGGCACGTCGGGATTGGCGCCCTGATAATCGCCGCCGATGCGCAGGGTGCCGCCGCCGGCAGCTCCCGAGGCGTCCGCGGCGGCCCTGCCGGTCAGCGACACCTGCCGGCCCAGCACGTCGATCCGCCCGCCCTCCCCCGCGCTGCCGATGGCGCCGATCCGGCCGGCCACCCGCGTGGTGCCGGTGGCCGACTCCAGGCGGATGCTGCCGCCGCTCGGCCCGTCGGCGCGCAGGGTTCCGGCGGCGGTCACCGTCAGGTCGGCCCTGGCGGCCAGCAAGATCTCGCCGCCGGCATCCCGGGTGATGGCGTTGGCCCGGATCTCGCCGCCGTGCCGGAGCGTTCCGGCGAAGACCCGGACCGCGCCGTCATCGGCCAGGAGCTTGCCGAGGTTCAGCACGGCGTCGGTCGGGGCCTGCACCTCGAAGGCCACCCCGTCCAGGTCCAGGCTGGCAATGGTGGCCTTCTGGCCGGCGGCCAGGATCACCTGCCCGCCGGGGGCCTCGATGGTGCCCGCGTTCTCGATGCGCGGGGCCAGGAGCATCACGTTGCCGCCGGAGTGGGTGCGGATGGCGCCGCGGTTCACGATCATTCCCGCCTTGTCGTCCTTCGCGAACCGCAGGCGTCCTTCCGCCAGGTCGGCATCGCCAATGCCGAGGGTGGAGCCGACGAAGCCGGCGGTGTCGATCAACGCCCCGCGGCCGACGAAGATGCCGTTCTGGTTGACGAGGAAGACCTTGCCGTTGGACTGCAGGTGGCCGTAGATCCGCGACACGTCGCTTCCCGTGACCCGGTTGAGCACCCAGCTGGCGGCCGAGGTCTGGTCGAAGATGGTCGTCTCGCCGGCGCCGATGGAGAAGGCCTTCCAGTTGATCACCGTACCGCTGGCGTTGCGGACCAGCAGCGTGCCGGCGCCCGGCTGGGTGATGGACGCCGTCCCCGCCACCACCACGCCGCCGGTGGGATTGGCGCCGGCGGGCACGGGCGCCAGGGCGCCCGCCACGATCATCGGGGCCAGGGCCGCACGGATGCAGGCGATGAGGATGCGCGGTTTCATCGGTGACTCCTCGAGTCTGCCGGCCGGGTCGGGGTGGCGCTCCCGTGCGGGAGGGACGGCCGGTGAATGCGGAAAACGTAAGGTTGTCATTTTAGGGTGTCGCGGCGCACCGGGCGACTGATTTTTCGCAGGCCCGGGAGCCGGCCGGATTCCGGCCCGCGTCGGGCGGTCATCTACCCCGGTCCGGGGCGGGCCCCGGGGCCGGCGGGCCCGCCCCGGGTGGCGTCCCCCGTCACCGGACCATGGCCGGCGAATGCTAGGATGCGGCCGACCGGGTGCTGCGTGCCCGGAAATCATGGAGGACGGCGTGGAAAGCGGCATCTGTACCGAGGCGAGGCGCAAGAATTCGCGCGAATGCGGGCCGTGCTCCGTGCGCAAGGTGGCGGCCAGCGGCGACATACCCCTGGCGCGGCTGGACAGCCTGCTGGCGCAGGTGGAACTCGCCCATTACGGGCCCCGGGCGGAGATTTTCGAGCAGGACGAGGCGGGAAGGCGGGTATTCGTGATCCGCCGGGGCCTGGTCAAGCTGGTGCACGACAACGAGAGCGGACTGCGGCGGACGGTGCGCCTGTTGGCGCACGGGGACGCGATGGGCCTGGAGGTGCTCGTCGATGGGCGCTACCGGCATGCCGCGCAGGCCGTCGAGGACCTGGAGGTGTGCGCCCTGCCGACCCGCGTGCTGGCGGACCTGGACGCCCATTCCCAGTGCATGCACCGGGAACTGATGGGCCAGTGGCAGCACTGCCTCGACCAGGCCGACACGGTGATCACGCGGATGTCGTCGGGACGCGCCCGGGAACGGGTGGCCAATTACCTGCTCTTCGTGGGCCGGACCACCGAGGGCGACCCGGACGGCCTGATGGGCCGGGACGAGATGGCGGCGATCCTGGACCTGACGACCGAGACGGTCAGCCGGGTCATGTCCGATTTCCGCCGCGAGGGCATCGTGGATGACCCGGCGGCCTTGAAGAAGGTCTGCCAGGGCCTGTGACGGGCGCGCGGCGATGGGCGGAAGGGAGTCGATGATGGACTTGCAGGCGGTTTTTTCTTCCCAGAAGAAGGCCTTCGAGGCGGATTCCAACCCCTCGCGCCAGGCCCGGGACGACCGGCTGGCGCGGTTGGAAGCGATGACCGAAAAATACGGCAGGCAGGTGGCGGAGGCCATTTCGGCGGACTTCGGAAACCGGTCCCGGCAGGAGACGGAACTGGCGGAGATGTTCGTCGTCCTGGCGGGTATCCGCTATGCCCGGCGCAAGCTGAAGCAGTGGATGCGGCCCCGCAGGCCATCCACCGCCCTCCATTTCAGGCCCGGTTACGTGCGCGTCCTGCGCCAGCCCCTGGGCGTGATCGGCATCGTGAGTCCCTGGAACTATCCCTTCCAGCTGGCGGTGGCCCCGGCCACGGAGGCGCTGGCGGCCGGGAACCGGGCGATGATCAAGCCCTCGGAGCTGACGCCGCGCTTCTCGGAGCTCTTCGCCGGCATGGTGGCGGAGTTCTTCGCGCCCGAGGAGGTGGCGGTGGTCAACGGTGATGCGGAGGTGGGCCGCGCCTTCGTCTCCCTGCCCTTCGACCACCTGTTCTTCACGGGCTCGACGGCCGTCGGCCGGCGCGTCGCCCAGGCGGCCGCGGCCAACCTGACGCCGGTGACCCTGGAACTGGGCGGCAAGTCGCCGGCCATCCTGGACGAGACCTGCGACCTGGAACAGGTAGCCCTCAAGCTCGCGGTGGGCAAGCTCCTCAATGCGGGGCAGACCTGCATCGCGCCGGACTACGTGCTGCTCGTCGGCGGCGGCCAGGCGCGGGAGGAGGCCCTGGTGTCCGCCCTGCGCAGGGCCGTGGGCCGCCTCTACCCCACGATGGCGGGCAACGCCGACTACACGAGCATCGTCAGCGAGCGGCATTTCGGCCGGCTGGCGCTGCTGCTGGACGATGCCCGGTCGCGGGGGGCCCGGGTCGTGGAGATCAACCCCGGCAACGAGGACTTCGATCCGGCCCACCGCAAGATGCCGCCCCACCTGGTGCTGGACCCGGCGGACGGCATGACGGTGATGGAGGAGGAGATCTTCGGCCCCGTGCTCCCGGTGGTCCGCGTCGCCGACCTGGGGGAGGCGATCCACTACGTGAACCGGCGCGCCCGGCCCCTCGCCCTGTACTGGTTCGGCAGCAGCGCCGGGAACCGGGACCGGGTGCTCGCCGAGACCATCGCCGGCGGCGTGACGATCAACGACACCCTCTGGCACATCGCCCAGGAGGACCTGCCCTTCGGCGGCGTGGGCGACAGCGGGCAGGGTTCCTACCACGGGGAGGCCGGATTCCTCACCTTCACCAAGGAAAAGCCGGTGTTCTTCCAGTCCCGGCTGAACGGGGCGGCCCTCTTCTACCCGCCCTACGGCAAGACCTTCGACCGCATGCTCGGGCTGTTGCGCAAGCTGGTATGAGCTCGCCGAGGCGGCCACCGGCCCGCGCCACCCTATAATCCCCCGATGGCCCTCAGCATCGAAACCTGTGCCGCCCAGCACATCGGCGACCGGAAGGAACAGCAGGACCGGGTCGGCATCTTCGCCCACCCGACCCGCAAGGGTTTGCTGCTGACGGTGCTGGCCGACGGCATGGGAGGCCATACGGGCGGCGCCCTGGCGGCTGAACAGGTCGTCCACTCGGCGCGTACCAACTTCGACGGCTTCGGCGTCGCCGAGGACCCGCGGGAGATGCTCGCCGCCTCCATCCGCGACGGCCACGACGGGATCAAGCTGACCCGCTACACCAGCGAGCAGGACCCCCACAGCACGGCCTGCGTGCTCGTCCTCCAGCCGGGGAGGGCCGACTGGGCCCATTGCGGCGATTCGCGGATCTACCACTTCCGGGACGGCGCGCTGATCAGTCGCACCCAGGACCATTCCTACGTGGGGGACCTGATCCGCAAGGGCTACCTGACCGAGGAGCAGGCGGAGAAGCATCCGAACAAGAACATCCTGCTCTCCTGCCTCGGGGAGCCGGAACCGCCGCAGATCGACTTCGGCGAGACGGCGCCGCTCCTGGCCGGCGATTGCTTCCTGCTCTGCTCCGACGGCCTGTGGGCCTATTTCACCGTGGCCGAACTGGCGCGGGTGGTCACCGAGTTCCCGCCCCGCCAGGCCGCGGAGATCTTCATCAACACGGCCCGGGACCGGGCCCAGGGGCGGGGCGACAACTGCTCCCTGGCCATCGTGCGCCTGAAGGAAATCGAGAAGCCGCCGGCCCCGGCGGTCGGCCGCCAGCGGGGAGCCTGACCCCCCGGCTCATTGCAGCCACTTGCGGCGCCAGAAGAGGGTGGCCAGCGTGCCGGCCACGCCCGCCATCAGCGCCAGCACGACGACGAAGCCCTGGGGCAGGTCGAGCAGCGGCATGGCCTTGAAGTTCATGCCGAAGATGCCCGAGATCAGGGTGGCCGGCATGAAGATCACCGCGATCACGGTGAGCACGCGGACCTCCTGGTTCACCCGGTTGCTGATGGCCGACAGGTAGACGTCCAGCAGGCCGGCGATCAGGTCCCGGATGCCTTCCAGGGACTCGATCAGGTGCACCGTGTGATCGTAGACGTCCCGCAGGTAGGGCAGCGTATCGGGCTGGAAGAAGGCGGTGTCGGCCCGGGCCAGGGTGTTCACCACTTCCCGCAGGGGCCAGACGGCCCGGCGCAGGGCGAGGGTGTCGCGTTTCAACTGGTGGAGGACCTGGAGCTGGCCGGCCCGCGCCTGGGAGAGGAGTTCGTCCTCCAGGGCCTCGGTGCGCTCGCCGATCTGCTCGAGGACGGTGAAATAGCGGTCCACCAGGGTGTCGAGCAGGGAGTAGGCCAGGTAATCGGTGCCGAGGCGGCGGATCTGGCCCCGGTCCTGGCGCAGCCGGTCGCGGATCGGATCGAACGATCCGGTGGGCCGCTCCTGGAAGGTGAGCACGAAATTGCGGCCCAGGATGATGCTGACCTGCTCGGAGGACAGGGCCATCCCGGCGGCGTCGTAGTCGAAGAAGCGGGCGACGATGTAGAGGTAGTCGCCGTAGTCGTCCACCTTCGGCCGCTGGTCCGTGTTGAGGATGTCCTCGAGCACCAGGGGATGCAGGTGGAAGCGGCTGCCGATCTCCGCCATCACCTCCGGCTCGTGCAGGCCATGGACGTTGAGCCAGAGTTTCGGCAGCCGGGGCCGGTAGGCCTGGGCCCGCGCCAGGTCGGGGAAGCGGGTCTCGACCAGTTCGCCGGCATCGAACTCCATCAGGGATATCGCGGGATGGTCGGTCTTCCGGTCGCCCAGGTGGACCAGGCTGCCGGGCGGCAGCCCGGCCTTGCTCGAACGCCGCTTGTGTCTTGCCATGGGACGCCGCCCCCTCTCAAAAAACGGACCGAATTGGGTATCATCCCCCGGTTCGGTTGCGGCCGGCCCGTGCGGCCCCGCGCGACCGGGTTTCCAATCGCATCATTTAACCCGAACCAGAAAGATCCCAGGGGGTCAGATGTCCGCCACCATCGGAATTCCGCGCGAAGTCTTTCCGGGCGAGAAGCGCGTCGCCACCGTTCCAGACGTCGTCGAGAAGCTGATCAAGCTCGGTTTCCAGGTCAAGGTGGAAACCGGCGCCGGCGACGCGGCGAATTTCGCCGACGACACCTACCGCGCCGCCGGCGCCCAGGTGGTCGGCTCGGCCGCCGAGCTCTGGTCCGGATCGGACATCGTCTTCAAGGTCCGTCCGCCCACGTCGGCGGAGGTGGGCCTGCTGCGCGAGGGGGGCACCCTGATCGGCTTCGTCTGGCCGGCCCAGAACCCGGAACTGATGCAGCAACTGGCGGCCAGGAAGGCGACGGTGCTGGCCATCGACTCGCTGCCCCGCCAGCTTTCCCGCGCCCAGAAGATGGACGCGCTGACCTCCATGGCCGGCATCAGCGGCTACCGGGCGGTGATCGAGGCGGCCAACGCCTTCGGCCGCTTCTTCAACGGCCAGGTGACGGCCGCCGGCAAGATCCCCCCGGCCAAGGTCTTCATCGCCGGCGCCGGCGTGGCCGGCCTGGCCGCCATCGGCACGGCCGCCAACCTGGGCGCCATCGTGCGCGCCAACGACACCCGGGCCGAGGTGGCCGACCAGGTGGTCTCCCTGGGCGGCGAATTCGTCAAGGTGGATTACGAGGAGGAAGGCTCGGGCGGCGGCGGCTACGCCAAGGTGATGAGCGAGGGCTTCCAGCAGGCCCAGCGCGAGATGTACGCCACCCAGGCCCGGGAGGTGGACATCATCATCACCACCGCCCTGATTCCCGGCAAGCCGGCCCCGAAGCTCATCACCGCGGACATGGTGAAGACCATGAAACCGGGCAGCGTGATCGTCGACATGGCGGCCGAGCAGGGGGGCAACTGCGAACTGACCGAACCCGGCCAGGCTGTGGTGAAGCACGGCGTCACCATCATCGGCTATACGGACCTGGCCAGCCGGCTGGCCAAGCAGTCCTCGACCCTGTACGGCAACAACCTGCTGCGCCTGGCCGAGGAACTGTGCAAGACCAAGGACGGTGTCATCGACGTGAACATGGAGGACGACGCCATCCGCGGCCTGACCGTCATCAAGGAGGGGACCGTCACCTGGCCGCCCCCGCCGCCCAAGCTGCCCGCGGCGGCACCCCAGGCAGCCAAGCCGGCGGCGCCTCCGCCGGCGCCGAAGGGCCATGGCCATGGCGCCGGCGAGCCCATGTCGGCCACCGGCCTGGCCGTGGTCTTCGGGCTGGGGGCGCTGGCCTTCTGGTTCGTCGGCGCCCATGCGCCGGCCGCGTTCCTCAGCCACTTCACGGTCTTCATCCTGGCCTGCTTCGTCGGCTACATGGTGATCTGGAACGTGACCCCCTCGCTGCACACGCCGCTGATGAGCGTCACCAACGCCATCTCCAGCATCATCGCCATCGGCGCCCTGATCCAGATCGCGCCGCCGGAGAGCGGCACGGGAGGCCGCCCCGACGAATGGATCCGCTGGCTCGCCGTCGTGGGCATCGCCCTCACCACCATCAACATGTTCGGCGGCTTCGCGGTGACGCGGCGCATGCTGGCCATGTTCCGCAAGTAACCGGAGGAGCACGGAAATGTCTTCCAGCCTCGCCACCGTCTCCTACATCGGCGCCACCATCCTCTTCATCCTGAGCCTGGGCGGCCTCTCCAACCCGGAGACCTCCCGCCGCGGCAACCTCTACGGCATCATCGGCATGACCATCGCCGTGCTGGCCACCGTTTTCGGCCCCCGCGTCACCGCCGCGGGCATCCCCTGGATCGTCGGCGCCATGGTGGTCGGGGGCAGCATCGGCCTCTACGCCGCCCGCACCGTGCAGATGACCCAGATGCCGGAACTGGTGGCCCTGATGCACAGCCTGGTGGGCCTCGCCGCCTGCCTCGTCGGCTTCGCCAGCTACGTCGACACCTCCATCGTCCTCACCGGCGCGGAGAAGACCATCCACGAGATCGAGATCTACGTGGGCATCCTGATCGGCGCCGTGACCTTCTCGGGCTCGGTGATCGCCTTCGGCAAGCTGTCGGGCAAGATCGGCGGCAAGCCCTTGCTGTTGCCGGCCCGCCACTGGATCAACCTCCTGGGCCTGCTGGTGGTCATCTGGTACGGCAGGGAATTCGTCCAGGCCCACGACATGGCCTCGGGCATAGTGCCCCTGATCGTGATGACCGTGATCTCGCTGCTCTTCGGCATCCACATGGTCATGGCCATCGGCGGGGCGGACATGCCCGTCGTCGTGTCGATGCTGAACAGCTACTCCGGCTGGGCGGCGGCGGCCACCGGCTTCATGCTCTCCAACGACCTGCTGATCGTCACCGGCGCCCTCGTCGGTTCCTCGGGCGCCATCCTGTCCTACATCATGTGCCGGGCGATGAACCGCAACTTCATCAGCGTCATCGCCGGCGGCTTCGGTACCGGCGGCGGCGCGCCGGCGGCCAAGGCCGACGGCCAGCCGGCGGGCGAAGTGACGCCGATCAGCGCCGTCGAGACGGCCGAGCTGCTGCGCGAGGCGAAGAACGTGATCATCGTCCCGGGCTACGGCATGGCGGTGGCCCAGGCCCAGCACACGGTGTTCGAGATCACCAGGCACCTGAGGGAAAAGGGCGTCAATGTGCGCTTCGGCATCCACCCGGTGGCCGGCCGGATGCCGGGCCACATGAACGTGCTGCTCGCCGAGGCCAAGGTCCCCTACGACATCGTGCTGGAGATGGACGAGATCAACGAGGACTTCCCGGACACCGACGTGTCCATGGTCATCGGCGCCAACGACATCGTGAACCCGGCGGCCCAGGATGACCCGACCAGCCCCATCGCCGGCATGCCGGTACTGGAAGTCTGGAAGGCGAAGACCTCCATCGTGATGAAGCGGTCCATGGCCTCCGGCTACGCCGGCGTGGACAACCCGCTCTTCTACAAGGAGAACAACCGGATGCTCTTCGGCGACGCGAAAAAGATGCTCGACGAGGTGCTGTCGGCCCTGAAGTCCTGACGGCGGGGCGCGTTTGCGCAGGCGTCCGGCGGCCCCGGGCCGCCTTCGGCCGGGGCGACCCGGCCGATTGTTTTTCAGGGTCGGACCGCGGTTTCCCGGCGGCGACGCCGCTACTCGGCGTCGGGCTGGCGCATCGGCGCCGCGGCGGCGAATGCCTCCAGCGTCATGCAGTGGTGGAAGATCCGCATCACCGTCGGCACGTGGTCGAGGCGGCAGTTGAACCGCTGGGCGTTGAAGATCTGCGGCACCAGGCAGACGTCGGCCAGGGTGGGCGCGCCGCCGTGGCAGAAGGCGCCGGTGCGATCGTCGGCGGCCAGCAGGGCCTCCAGGTGTTCCAGGCCGGTCTCGACCCAGTGGCGGTACCAGGCGTTCTTCCCGTCTTCGGAGACGCCCAGCGTGCGGGTCAGGTAGCCCAGCACCCGCAGGTTGTTCAGCGGGTGGATCTCGCAGGCGACCGACAGGGCCAGCGCCCGCACCCGGGCCCTGGCCTGGGGCGACCCCGGCAGCAGCGGCGGCTCCGGGTGGGTCTCCTCCAGGTACTCGCAGATGGCCAGCGACTGGGTCAGGGCCGTTCCATCGTCCTCGACGAGCACGGGCACCAGGGCGGCCGGGTTCAGGGCCCGGAAGGCCGGCGCAAACTGTTCGCCGCCGCCACGCACCAGGTGCACCGACGCGTACTCGTAGGGCAGCCCCTTCAGGTTCAGGGCGATGCGCACCCGGAAGCTCGCCGAACTGCGGAAATAGTTGTAGAGCATGCGGGTCATGACAGGGCCTCGATCACGTGGGCCGGGACGGACACCGCCTTGAAGCGCTTCGGGTCCTCGGGATGGGCGACCACCCAGGCGCGCAGCTCCTCCCCCTCCAGCAGGACTTCGCCGTCGCGCAGGATGCGGTGCTTGACCAGGAAGAAGCGGTCGCGCCACTCGGCGACGTGGCTCTCCACCACCGCGTGGTCGCCGAGCAGGCCCGGCCGCGAGAAGCGGGCATGGGCATCGGCGATGGGCATGTCGACGCCCTGCGCGTGCAGGTCGTAGGGGCTGATGCCCGCCTCCTCGAACATCCGCCAGCTGGCGGCGTCGAACCAGGCGAAGTAGTTCGGATAGAAGGTGATGCCCGCGGCATCGCACTTCCCCCACTCGATGCGGATCGGCATCCGGAAGGTTTTCATCGCTGTCCCGTCGTCCATGACGCCGGACACAGGGCGC
>JAEUNJ010000096.1 GCA_016791145.1 Rhodocyclaceae bacterium
CGCCTGGTCATGCCCATCGACGGCTTCCTGCGCGCCTTCGCCCTGGCCGAGGACGTGATGAAGAAGCTCATCGCCGCCGGCATCGTCACCCAGAAACCCGGCGCCCCCGCCACCGCCGACGCCGCCCCCTCCCCTCCCGCCACCCCGGCCAACCCTTCCTCCCCCAACTTCCAGTAAGCAGGCGGGTCGAACGGAACGGTGCCCATGGGCGTGGTGCTTGCCGTCAAGAAGCAAACCACGAAGGCACCAAGGACACCAAGGGGCACCACGCAAGGACAGGGGCATTGCGGAGCTTCCGTCAGTGACATCCTCCTTGCGGACGCATGCTCCCCGGTGCGGCTGCCGGGGCGCGATCAGGGCATTTCGGATGCGTCGCAGCGGGGGCGTCAGTCCGGCGCAATAGGGTTGGGAACCCTCTGACCGGAACCACGCCAAAAAAAACGGGGCCCAAGCCCCGTTTCCCCAGCCCTGGTTTCGGCCAGGCTCAACGCTTGCGCCGTCTGGCCACGGCACCCAGGGCACCGAGGCCGGCAAGCATCAGCGCATAGGTCTCGGGTTCCGGCACGGCGGCGGTCATCCGCACGTCGTCCAGGCCCATGTCGTAGCGGCCGGAATAGGTGAATTGGAGGGTGACGGACGTCGCGCTGGCGACGAGCGTCATGCCTTTCTCGCTCCAATCCTTCCAGTAATTGCTCGTGATCGGCGTCGCCGAGAAGCTCTGGCCCGGGGTGCTCGCGCCCAGGAAATCGACGAAGACGGTCTGCGTGCCGCAACAAGGCCCTTCCCCGGCGATCCTGAATTTCAGGTCGTAGGCTTGCCCGATCGTCAGGCCGCCGACGGTCTGGGACCAGGTGGTGGTTCCGGAGGCCATGTAGCCACCGCCCATGGTAACGAACTGGCTGCCTTCCCCGGCGACGGTGATGGTGCCACCGCCGTCCACGTAACCGATGCGCCAGACGCTTGCGTCGCCGGCCGAACCGCCCTTCACCCATCCGGTCGGCACCGAAAGCGTGTACCAGGGATAGGAGGTGATGACGTCGTTTTCAAAGCTGCCGTTCACCACCAGATTCGCCGCCGAAGCCGACGAACAGAATCCCGCCGCCGACGCCGTGATCGAGGCCACGGCCATGATGCGCTTGATATCCCAGTTCATATCCCTCTCCCCTCCGACATTGAACGCCGTTCGCCGCCGATTGCCGGCCCCATTTCCGACGATGAGGAAGCCTAAACGCGGACCCTGCGCCCGTCCATAGTCCATTCGGACTAACGGCCGGATGGCGCCAGCGACGGCGCGGGCGCCTGCCCGCGAGGGGCGAGGTTTCGCGGGGCACCGCACCGCGCTGCCGCAGTTGGCCTGTCCGCGAGACCGCCCGCGGGTGGTGGGGAGGTGCGGGCCAGCCTCCCCCGTCCCGGGCCGGTGTGAGTGGGCCGGTCGGTCCCTCAGTCCCGGTAGACCGGCGCCCGCTTTTCGCGTCCTGCCGTGAAGGCTTCCTCCAGGTCCGAGGACATCAGCATGGCGGCGTTCCAGGTGGCGATGTAGTTGAGGCCGTCGGCGATGCTGTGGTCCCGGACGTAGGTGATCATCTCCTTGCAGCCGCGGATGGAGAGGGGCGGCTTGGCGGCGATGGTCGCCGCCAGTTCGGCAACGCCCGCGCGCAGCGCGTCGGCGGTGTCGTAGCAGCGATTCACCAGCCGGATCTCCCGTGCCTCCGGACCTTTCACATTGCGGCCCGTGTAGGCCAGTTCCCGGGCCATGCCCTCGCCGATCAGCCGCGGGAGCCGCTGCAGCGTGCCCACGTCGGCGGTCATGCCCACGTCGATCTCCTTGACCGAGAAATACGCGTCGGCCGAGCAATAGCGCATGTCGCAGCAGGTGACCAGGTCGATGCCGCCGCCCACGCAGGCGCCCTGGATCTCGGCGATCACCGGCTTGCGGCAGCGCTCGATGGCGCTCAGGCAGTCCTGCAGGTCGAGGATCAGCCGGCGCAGCTTTTCGCGGCTGCGGCCGTCGCAGTCGTCCTCCACGGCCGCTTGGACGCCGCCCAGCATCGACAGGTCGATGCCGGCCGTGAAATGGCGTCCCGCCCCGGCGACGACGGCAACCCGCACTTCGGGCGTCTCGTCGGCCCAGCGCATGGCCTCCCGGATCTCCTGCCACATGGGCAGGTTCATGGCATTGGCCTTGTCGGGCCGGTTCAGTTCGATGCGGGCCACGTGGTCCCGGACCGAGACGGCGAGGGTGGTGTATTCCATGGGGAGGTTCCTTGAGGAAGGGTGAATTCGGCGGGAAGGCGGTCGGATCAGGGTTGGATCAAGGGAAAGTCAGGATCTTTCACCACAAAGGACACGAAGGACACCAAGGGAAGGAAGGCGGAAAACCCGATTCGACGTATTCCGGGCCCCGGCATCACGGGTCGTTTCTTGATTCGCCTTTCTTGGTGTCCTTTGTGGTGAATATGCCTTTGCATTGCACTTCGTCTTCCGCTGCGCTCCACGCGCTCTCAGCGACAAGACGTCCTCGTCACCAGGCGTCGATCCAGCCCCGCCGCGGCGGCCGGGCCGCCGGCAGGGAGTTCAGGCCGCGCCGGATCCAGGCGCGGGACTCGGCGGGGTCGATGACGGCGTCGATCTCCAGGTAGGAGGCGACGTTGATGCCGTGGCCCTTTGCGTAGGCCAGCTCCACCAGTTCCCTGAACTTCGCCTCCCGGGCGGCCGGGTCCTCGATGGCCGAGAGTTCCCGGCGGAAGCCGAGGCGAACGGCGCCTTCCAGGCCCATGGCGCCGAATTCGCCGGTGGGCCAGGCGGCCACGAAGAAGGGCGAGTGGAAACCGCCGCCGGCCATGGCCATGGCCCCGAGGCCGTAGCCCTTGCGGAGCACGAGGCAGAAGACGGGCACGGACAGCGCCGCCCCGGCGACGAACATGCGGCTCACATGGCGCACCTGGGCCCGGGTCTCCACGTCCGGCCCGACCATGAAACCCGGCGTGTCGCACAGGGACAGCACCGGCAGCCCGAAGGCATCGCACAACTGCAGGAAACGGGCGGCCTTGTCGGCGGCGTCGGCGTCGATGGCGCCGGACAGGACCCGGGAATCGTTGGCGATCAGCCCCATGGGCCGACCCTCGATGCGGACCAGGGCGGTGACCATGGCGCGCCCGAAATCGCGGCGCAGTTCCAGCACGGAATCCGCATCGCTGAGGGCCGCGATCACGGCCCGCACATCGTAGCTGCGCAGGCGGTTCTCCGGGACCAGGTGGCGCAGGGCGCGGGCATCGCCTGCCTGCCAGCCGGCCAGCGGACCCTGGAAATAGGACAGGTAGCGCTTCGCCGCGGCGATCGCCGCCGCCTCATCGGCCACGGCAATGTCCACGACGCCGTTCTTCGTCTGCACGTCCAGGGGGCCCACTTCCTCGGGCCGCCAGGTGCCCAGACCGCCGCCCTCGATCATGGCCGGGCCGCCCATGCCGATGCTCGCGTTGGCGGTGGCGATGATCACGTCGCTGCAGCCCAGCAGGGCGGCGTTGCCGGCGAAGCAGTGGCCGGCCACCACGCCGACCCGGGGCACGCGGCCGGAAAGCTTCGCGTAGCTGGCGAAGGTGGGCACGTCCAGGCCAGTCACCACGGCCATGTCCGTGTCGCCGGGCCGGCCGCCGCCGCCCTCGGCCAGCAGGACGATGGGCAGCTCCCACTCCTCCGCCAGGCGCAGCAGCCGGTCGGTCTTCTTGTGGTTCATGAAGCCCTGGGTACCCGCCAGGACCGTGTAGTCGTAGGCCATGACCAGGCAGCGGGCGCGCTCCGCGCCGCAGGCCGCGGCGTTCACCGTGCCGATGCCGGCCACCAGGCCGTCGGCGGGCGTCTCGCGGACCAGGTCGGCCTCGGGGCGGCGGCGCCGCTGGGCGGCGATGGCCAGGGCGCCGTACTCGACGAAGCTGCCCGGGTCGCAGAGGTCGGCCACGTTCTCCCGCGCCGTGCGCATGCCTTTCGCATGGCGTCTGGCGACGGCCTCCGGGCGGGACTCGTCGGCGAGGAAGGCGTTCCGGTCCAGCAGGCGCTGCAGGTCGGGGCGGATCCGGTCCGGGTCTTCGGGGGCCGCATCGCCGGCTTCCGCCTGACCGTCCGCGAAGGGCTCCAGCCAGGCCAGCACCTGGCCCTCGGCCACGGTGTCGCCGGCCGCCACGGGCACGGCGACGATGCGGCCGGCGGCGATCGCCGCCACCGGGTGCTCCATCTTCATGGCCTCGACCACCGCCACCTGGGCACCCCGGGCGATCCGGTCGCCGGGGGCCACGTCCACCTGCACCAGGCGCCCGGCCATGGGCGCCGCCAGCACGTGGCCGCCGGATTCCGCTGCCGGCACGGCGGGCGCGGCGGCGCCGGCCGCGGCGGCCAGGGCCATGGCGTGGTCTTCCAGGAAGCGGGTATCCACGGCGTTGGCGGCGAATTCCTCCCGGGCGGCCAGGGCGGCCAGCCAGGGCAGGTTGGTCGCGATGCCGCCGATGCGGAACTCGGCCAGGGCGCGCCGGGCGCGGCGCACGCAATCGGCATAGTCCGGCGAGGGCGAGTGGACCACCAGCTTGGCGAGCAGCGAGTCGAAGGCCGGCGGGGGCGTGAATCCGTCGGCCAGGGCCGCGTCCACCCGGATGCCGGGGCCGCTGGCCGGGTGCAGGCCTTCGATGCGGCCGGCGGCGGGGCGCACCCCGCCGTCCTCCTGGGGCACCTCGGCATTGATGCGGAACTGGATCGCGTGGCCGCGCGGGCGGCGCAGGTCGGGCGCCAGCAGTCCCAGGTCCTCCAGGCTGCGGCCGTCGGCGACGGCGATCTGGGCGGCCACCAGGTCCATGCCGGTCACCTGCTCGGTGACCGTGTGCTCCACCTGCAGCCGGGCATTGACCTCCAGGAAGGCGAAGGGCGGATCGGCGCCCGGCGCCGGATCGACCAGGAATTCCACCGTGCCGAGGCCCCGGTAGGCCACCTCCCGCCCGAGGACAAGGGCGGCGTCCACCAGGGCCCGGCGGATGGCGGGGTCGAGGGTCGGGCAGGGG
>JAEUNJ010000138.1 GCA_016791145.1 Rhodocyclaceae bacterium
GAGGGCAAGAAGCTTCCCGCCGTGGATATGCTCGAACAACGATTCAAGAACTGACCCCCGGGGGCCGCGCGAGCGGCCCCCGCCGTTTCCGGTATACGCATGCCCCGCTCCACGAAGATCGTCGCCACCCTCGGTCCCGCCTCATCGGATTCCCGCGTCCTCACGGCCCTCGTCACCGCCGGCATCGACGTCGTCCGGCTGAATTTTTCCCACGGCAGTCCCGACGACCACCGGGAACGCGTGGATACCCTGCGCAACGCCATGCGCCGGGTCGGCCGGACCGTCGGCGTCATGGCCGACCTTCAGGGCCCGAAAATCCGCATCGGCCGGTTCGCCGGCAGCAAGGTGCTGCTGAAGCAGGGGCAGCCCTTCATCCTCGACCCGGAATGCCGCCTCGGCGACTCGGAGCGGGTCGGCCTCGACTATCCGGAACTGGTGGACGACGTGGCCGCCGGCGACGTGCTGCTGCTCGATGACGGACGCATCGTCATGGACATCGACGAGGTGGAGGACGGGGAGATCCGATGCACCGTCCGCCATGGCGGCGAGCTGTCCAACAACAAGGGGATCAACAAGCAGGGGGGCGGCCTCTCGGCACCGGCCCTGACGCCCAAGGACATGGAGGACATCCGGACGGCGGCCGACCTGCGGGTCGATTTCGTCGCCGTCTCGTTTCCGAAGTCGGGCGCCGACATGCAGCAGGCCAGGGATTTGCTGAAGGAGGCGGGTTCCACGGCGCTGCTGGTGGCCAAGATCGAGCGCGTCGAGGCCATCGCCAACCTGGAAGACATCCTCGAGGCCACCGATGGCGTCATGGTGGCCCGCGGCGACCTGGCGGTGGAAGTGGGCGATGCGGCGGTGCCGGCCCTGCAGAAGCGCATCATCCGCGCCGCCCGGGAGCACAACAAGTTCGCCATCACGGCCACCCAGATGATGGAGTCCATGATCCACAGCCCGGTGCCGACGCGGGCCGAGGTATCGGACGTCGCCAATGCGGTGCTGGACGGCACGGACGCCGTGATGCTTTCGGCGGAGACGGCCGCCGGGGACTACCCGGTGCAGACGGTGGAAGCCATGGTCCGCATCTGCGTAGAGGCCGAGAAGTCCTCCGACGTGGCCCTGGAGACCCACTTCCTGGATCGGGTATTCACACGCATCGACCAGTCCATCGCCATGGCTGCCCTCTTCACGGCCTCCCACCTGCAGGTGAAGGCCATCGCCGCGCTGACCGAATCGGGGTCCACGGCGCTCTGGATGTCGCGCCTGAATTGCGGCATCCCGATTTACGCCTTGACGCCCGACATCCGCACGCGCTACAAAGTGACTGTATTCAAGGGCGTCTATCCGCTGCTGATCCGCTACGTGGGCCACAGCCGCGACGAACTGCTGCAGGAAGCCGAAACGGCCCTGATCGTCGCCGGCGCGGTGGAACCGGGAGACACGATCGTACTGACCGTCGGCGAACCCATCGGGCAACCCGGCGGTACGAACACGCTGAAACTGGTCAAGGTCGGCGAAAACCGGCCGGCCCACTGAATAACCCACCACATCGAAGGAGACCGCAATGCCCCTCGTATCCATGCGTCAACTGCTCGACCACGCGGCCGAAAACGGCTACGGCCTGCCGGCATTCAACGTAAACAACCTGGAACAGATGCGGGCCATCATGGAAGCGGCCAGCGAGACCGATTCCCCGGTCATCGTCCAGGCCTCGGCCGGCGCCCGCAAGTATGCCGGTGCCCCCTTCCTGCGCCACCTGATCATCGCCGCAATCGAGGAGTTTCCCCACATTCCCGTCTGCATGCACCAGGACCACGGGACCTCCCCCGCCATCTGCCAGCGCTCCATCCAGCTCGGCTTCTCCTCGGTCATGATGGACGGCTCCCTGGGCGAGGACGGCAAGACGCCGACCGACTACGACTACAACGTGCGCGTGACGAAGCTGGTGGTGGACATCGCCCACGCCTGCGGCGTGTCCGTCGAGGGCGAAATCGGCTGCCTGGGCTCCCTGGAAACCGGCATGGCCGGCGAGGAGGACGGCGTCGGCGCCGAGGGCGTGCTCGACCACTCGCAACTGGTCACCGATGTGGACGAGGCGGCCCGCTTCGTCCGCGACACCGGCGTCGACGCGCTGGCCATCGCCATCGGCACTTCCCACGGCGCCTACAAGTTCACCCGCCCGCCCACCGGCAAGGTACTGCGCATCGACCGGATCCGGGAGATCCACGAGCGCCTGCCCAACACCCACCTGGTCATGCACGGCTCCTCCAGCGTGCCCCAGGACTGGCTGAAGATCATCAACGAGAACGGCGGCGAGATGGGCGAGACCTATGGCGTGCCGGTCGAGGAGATCGTCGAGGGAATCAAGAACGGCGTGCGGAAGGTGAACATCGACACGGACCTGCGCATGGCTTCCACCGGCGCCATCCGCCAGTTCTTCAACAAGAACCGCAAGGAGTTCGACCCGCGCAAGTACCTGGCCGAGGCCACCAAGGCCATGAAGGGCATCTGCAAAGCCCGCTACGAGGCCTTCGGCACCGCCGGCGCCGCGTCCAAGATCAAGGTCCTGTCCCTGGAGTCGATGACCACCCGCTACGCCAAGGGCGAGTTGAACCAGATCGTCAAGTAAGGGCTTTTTGGAGTAAATTGCAGGGCCGCCGGAGTCCCCGGCGGCCCTTTGCTTTCCGCCCATGGACACCCAATCCCACGCCTTCGACCGTCTCCGGAAGTTCTTCTCCGGCGGACTCGACGCGGTGGAATACGCGGGCCTCGTCGTCATCGCCTTCGCAACCACCGTCGCGATGTACCACGAGGTGACGACCATGGTCGAGGCGCGGCGGGTCCAGCTGGCGGACCTGCTGCTGATGTTTCTCTACCTGGAGGTCCTGGCCATGATCGGCCAGTACTTCAAGTCAGGCCAGTTGCCGGTGCGCTTCCCCCTGTACATCGCCATCGTCGCGCTGGCGCGTTACCTGATCCTGGACATCAAGGAGATGACCGAGTGGCGGATGCTGGCGGTGGCCGCCGGCATCTTCCTGCTGACGCTGGCCGTCCTGGTGATCCGCTACGGCCACGTGCGTTTCCCGTACCGGGAGGACACCGACGGGAAGAACGCCAAGGCCTACGTCCGCGAATAGCGGACACCCACCCCGATACATTCCGCGAGGCATCACCGTGACCACGCCGCTTTTCGAGACTTCCATCAAGAGCCTCCCCCTGGTGGGGCGGGGAAAGGTGCGGGACATCTACGCCGTCGGCGAGGACAAGCTGCTGATCGTCACCACCGACCGGCTCTCCGCCTTCGACGTGATCCTGCCCGATCCGATCCCGGGCAAGGGCGAGGTGCTGACGGCGGTGGCCGGCTTCTGGTTCGGGAAGCTGTCCCACATCGTCACCAACCACCTGACGGGGATCGATCCGGAGTCCGTCGTCGCCGGCGACGACGAAAGGGCCCAGGTGCGGGGCCGATCCATGGTGGTCAAGCGCCTCAAGCCCCTGCCCATCGAGGCCGTGGCCCGCGGCTACCTGATCGGCTCCGGCTGGAAGGACTACCAGGCCACGGGCCGCGTCTGCGGCATCGCGCTCCCTCCCGGACTGGCCATGGCCCAGCAATTGCCGGAACCCATCTTCACGCCGGCCACGAAGGCGGCGGCCGGCGACCACGACGAGAACATCGACTTCGCGGCGGTGGTTGGCCTGATCGGCGAGGACCTGGCCAACCGGGTGCGCGAGAAGACCCTGCGCATCTACCGGGAAGCCGCCGCCTTCGCGCGGGTCCGGGGCATCATCATCGCCGACACGAAGTTCGAGTTCGGCCTCGACGCCGACGGCCGTCTGACCCTGATCGACGAGATCCTCACGCCCGACTCCTCCCGGTTCTGGCCCGCCGATCAGTACCAGGTCGGCATCAGCCCGCCCAGCTTCGACAAGCAGTTCGTACGGGACTACCTGGAAACGCTGGACTGGGACAAGAAGGCTCCGGGACCGCGCCTGCCGGCCGAGATCCTGGAGAAGACGACGGCCAAATACCGGGAAGCCCTGCACCGCCTGACCGGCGCCTGAACGCGACCCTTCCCTGCGGTTCCGGCCGGCGGGTTGGTCCGGCCGCCGGCACCCCGCCGCCGGTGCGTGCCGGCGCGAAGGGCCGCCTCGGCGGCCGATCTGCCGCCCCCTCCCTGCCGAGGGACCCGGCGACACCTGGCCACAGGCCCGGAACACAAGGGAAGGGACGGCCCCGCCGGCCGCCGGATCACCCGCGAAACTCTGCGACCGAGGCCACGCCACCAAGGGGACTTGCGCTCGGTCCGGCCGGACCCTATGCTTGAGGCTTCAAAGGAACCCCTGGAAAGCCCATGGTCGCGACCGATGCTCCCGCCTTCGTTTCCGCCGCCGCGCCCGTACGCCGCGTGGATGTCGCACGACCGTTG
>JAEUNJ010000141.1 GCA_016791145.1 Rhodocyclaceae bacterium
TTTTTTGAAAGATCGGGTCGAAACTACGCTCCCATGCCGGCCGCCGGCCGGCGGCCGAAAGACGACCACCCGGAGGAACAGACCATGAGCCAGCCCAAGGAACCCATCCTCGACATCGCCCACCTGGGCAACGTGGAACTGATGACGCCCAAGCCCGAGCAGAGCCTCTGGTACTTTCGCGAACTGCTGGGCATGGAGGTGGTGCACCAGGAGGGCCAGTCGGCCTACCTGCGGGGCTACGGCGACTACGCCACGACCACGCTGAAGCTCACCGAGGCCAAGGCCCCCGGGGTCGGCTGCGTCTCCTGGCGGACGGTGAGTCCCCAGGCCCTGGAGCGCCGCGTCGCCGCCGTCCAGGCGACGGGCCTCGGCCTGGGCTGGAAGGAGGACAACTTCGGCCGCGGCCGCTCCTTCCGCTTCCGCGACCCGGAAGGCCACCTGATGGAGCTCTACTACGAGGAGCAGAAGTTCGTCGCGCCGCCGCAACTCAAGTCCACGCTGAAGAACCTGCCCCAGAAGTACATGGCCCGCGGTGTCGGCGTGCGCCGCATCGACCACTTGGCGCTGCTGTGCAAGGACGTGCCGAAGAACCGTCGCTTCGTGGAGGAGCAACTGGGCTTCAAGCTGCGCGAGCAGGTGCTCTTCGACCAGGGCAGGACGGAGATCGGCTCCTGGCTGTCCGTGACTCCCGTCCATCACGAAGTCGCCTACGTGGTGGACATCAAGGGCGGCAGCGGCCGCCTGCACCACTTCTCCCTCTGGGTGGACAACCGGGAGGACGTGCTGCGCGCCGCCGACATCCTGGCCGAGAACGGCGTCTTCATCGAGGCCGGTCCCTCGAAGCACAACAACTCCCAGGCCTTCTACCTCTACTCCTACGAGCCGGGCGGCAACCGCATCGAGATCTACTCGGGCAGCTACCTGATCTTCGCCCCCGACTGGGAGCCGGTCACCTGGAACGAGCAGGAGAGGGGCACCGGCGTCTATTGGGGCGGCGCGCTTCCGGAGAGCTTCATCGCCTACGCGACGCCGGACGTGCCGGCCACGGACGCCTCCCAGGCCACCCAGGAAGCCATGCCGGCCTTCCCGATCTACTGAACCCACCCCGGCATCCGCGGCGCGGGTTCCTTTCCCCGCGCAGGGGGTGCCCTTCTTCGCCGGGCTTCCCGGCGGGTCCGTTCGCGGACCCGCTCCTCGGGGCCGTGGTGCCATGGGACGGAGACGCCGCGATCGGGCCCGCGCGGCCCGTCCGCCGCGGGCCGTCCGGTCCTCCGGCCCCGGTTGCTGGCGACGGAGTGGGCCGAGGGGCGAGCAGCACGGCGAAGGCGACTTGCCACGTCCTGCCCCGCCCCCCTTTGCGGCCTTTGCGCGGGGAGCGTCCCATTGACGCGGCGGTGGCCCCGGCCGCTCCCGAACGTATGCCGATCGGCTTGACCCGGGTCAACGCCCCGATGCAGGTGCCGGGGGAAACTGGCGGGCCATGGCCTTTTCCGCGGCCGTGGGATATAAGGACGCCAGGCGCGAGGGTCGGGCGCCGGCCGCAGCCGGCGCATGACCGGCCGTGCCCCTCCAGGACGACCCCGACCACCCGATGCCCGCCCGCGTGCCACCTCCCGAACCCGCTTCCCGGCTCCCGGACCGGGGCGTGCCGCCGGCGGTCCCCGACGGGGCTGCCGCGCTGCGTGTGGTGCTCCTCTACGCCGCCTTCGCGGCCCTGTGGATCCTCTTCTCGGACCGTGCCGTGCAGCTCCTGGTCAGCGACCCCGCCCAGGTCGCCCTGGCGGGGACGCTGAAAGGCTGGTTCTTCGTCGCGGTCACCTCACTGCTGCTCTACGGCCTGATGCGGCGTTTCGCCGTCGACGGTCCGGCCGGCGGCGGCCAGGGGGCGGGGGAAGCGGCGCGGCCCCCGTCCGCACGCCGGATGCTGCTGCCCGCGGCGCTGGCGGTCCTCGCCGTCGTCGGCCTGGCGGCAGCCGGCATCGCCTATACCTACCGCCAGCAGGAGGCCCGCGAGATCGCCCGGCTGCAGGCCATCGCCGACCTGAAGGCACGGGCCATGGCCGACTGGCTGGCCGAGCGGCGGGGCGAGTCGCGCTTCCTGCTCAACAGCCGGTTCCTGGCCGACCTCTACGTCCGGTGGCGCAACGGCGGGGACGACTCGGCGCTGGAGCAGCTCCGCCAGCGGCTCGAGGACTACCGGCAGGCCCACGACTACCCGGCCATCCTGGCACTGGATCGCCAGGGCGCGCTGCACCTGGCGGTCGGCCGCAAGCCCGGCGGCATCGCCAAGCAACTCGTGAGCGCGGCCAGGCGGGCGGCGGAGAGCGGCCGGATCACGAGCACCGAGGTTTATCGGGAAGAGGGCTCGCCGGTGGCCCGCATGGATTTCGCGATCCCGCTGCCGGCGGTCGGCAACCACCCCGGGCCCGTGCTGGTGTTGTGCAGCGATCTCTCCAGCACCGCCTTCGAAGCCCTGCGCGGCTGGCCGATCCCCAGCGCGACCGGCGAGACGCTCCTCGTCCGCGCCGAGGGGGACCAGGTGGTGTTCCTGAACGAACTGCGCCACCGGACGGGGACGGCCACCCGTTTGCGTTTCCCGATCAGCGCGCCGGACCTTCCCGCCGCCCGGGCGCTCCGCGGCGTGGCCGCGGCGGGCGAGGTCCTGCGCGGCGTCGATTACCGGGGCGTCCCCGTGATCGGCGTCGCCCGGCCGGTGGCCGGCACCGACTGGATCGTGATCGCCAAGCTGGACGTGGCGGAGGCCCGGGAGGAGGCGCTCAAGGAGATCACCTGGATCGCCCTGGCCGCCACCCTCGCGCTGTTCGTCGCCGGCGTCGCGGCCTTCCTGTTCCGGCAGCGCCAGCTGCTCGAATGGGAGGCCCTGCATCGCAGCCAGCAGGAGGAGCGCCTGCGCGCCCTGCAACTGGTGGATGCCATCGCCGAGGGTTCCGACGACGCCATCTTCGCCAAGGACACGGAAGGCCGCTACCTGCTGTTCAACCGTGCCGCCTGCGATTTCGTGGGCAAGACGCTGGACGAGGTCCTGGGCCGCGACGACCGGGCCCTCTTCCCTCCCCGGGAAGCCGAGTTGATCATGACGCTCGACCGGCAGGTGATGGCCCGCAACGACCTGACCAACCACGAGGAACTGCTCACCACGCCGGCGGGACAGCGCGTCTTCCTGGTCACCAAGGGGCCCCTCCACGACGCCGCGGGCGGCGTCATCGGCACCTTCGGCATCTCCCGCGACATCACCGAGCGCAAGGCGGCCGAGGAACGGCTGCGGGAAAGCGAGCAGCGTTTCCGCAGCCTGGCCGAGCACATGACGGACGTGGTCTGGGTCCTCGACCTGGCGACGCGCCGCTTCGATTACGTGAGCCCCTCCGTCGAGCGGCTGCGCGGCTACACCGTGGCCGAGGTCCTGGCCCAGTCCGTGGAGGAGGCGGTGACCCCCGACTCCCTGGCGGTCATCGAATCGACCCGGCCGGCGCGGGTCGCCGCCTACCTCGCCGGCGACCCGGCCGCGCTCACCCAGACCCACGAGATCGAGCAGCCGCGCCGGGACGGCACCACGGTCTGGACCGAGGTGATCACGACCTTCCTCGGCGACCTGGCCTCGGGCCTCAAGGTGCTGGGGGTAAGCCGGGACATCGCCGAGCGTCGGCGCACCGAGGAGGTCCTGAAGGAGCGCCTGGCGGTGCGCGAGCAGCTGGCGCACGTCGCGGAGTCGGTGCCCGGGGCCATCTGCTCCCTGCGCCGGCGCCCGGACGGCCGGACGACGATGACCTACGCCAGTCCCGCCGCCGCTGCCGTGTTCGGGCTGTCGACCGCCGACCTGGAGGCCGACGTGGCCCCCATGTTTGCCCGCATTGCGCCCGAGGACTTCCAGCGCATCGAAGCCGACCTGCTGGCCTCCGCGGCGGGCCTCACCGAGTGGCACGCGGAATGGCGCTACGCCCATCCGGTCCTGGGCGAGCGCTGGCTGGAGGGCCGCTCCCTGCCGCTCCGCGAGGAGGATGGCACCGTCGTCTGGCACGGCTTCGTCATGGACGTGAGCGAGCGCAAGCAGGCCGAGAAGGCCCTGCGCGACAGCGAGGCGCGCTACCGGGCGGCCTTCCAGACCAGCGTCGATGCGGTGAACATCAACCGCCTGTCCGACGGGCTCTACTTGGAGGTGAACGAGGGCTTCACGCGGATGACGGGCTGGACCCGGGAGGAGGTCGTCGGCCGCACGTCGGCGGAGATCGCCATCTGGTGGGACATGGCGGACCGCCAACGGCTGGTGGCGGCCCTGCAACGGGACCGGATCTGCCGCAACCTGGAGGCGCGCTTCCGCTTCAAGGACGGCGAGATGCGCCATGGCCTCATGTCGGCGGCGCTGCTGGAGATCGACGGCGTCCCGTGCATCCTCTCGATCACCCGCGACATCACGGAGCGGCACCTGGCCGACGAGGCCCTGAAGGCCAGCGAGCAGCGCCTGCGCGACATCATCGACGCGTCGGCCGACTGGATCTGGGAGGCGGACCTGGCCGGACGTTACACCTTCGCCTCGGAGAACGTCCGGGAGGTCACCGGGTACTCGGCGACCGAGATCATCGGCCGCACGCCCTTCGAGATGATGGACCCGGAGGATGCGGCGCGCCTGGTCGCGGTATTCAATGGCCACAGGATCGCCCGGACGGGTTTCCGGGACCTCCGCGTGGTCTATCGGCACAGGAACGGCGCGCTGCGTAGCATGCTGATCCACGGCGTGCCGTATTTCGACCGGGACGGGCGCCTGCTGGGCTTCCGCGGGACCGGCCGCGACGTGACCGAGCAGCTCGCCGCCGAGGAGGCCGTGCGGGAAAGCGAGCAGCGCTGGATCAAGGCCATCGAGGCCGCCGGCCACGGCGTCTGGGACTGGAACGTGGAGAGCGGGCGGATCTTCTTCTCCCCGGCCTGGAAGGCGATGCTCGGCTACGCGGAGGACGAGGTCGGCGACAGCCTGGAGGAGTGGAGCCGCCGCATCCATCCGGATGACCTGGCCCAAAGCGAGGCCGACCTGCAGGCCCACCTGCGGGGCGAGACGCCCGCCTACCGCAACGAGCACCGGCTGCGCTGCAAGGATGGCAACTACAAATGGGTCCTCGACCAGGGCATGGTCACGGAACGGGACCGGGACGGCAGGCCCCGGCGGGTCTCGGGCACCCACACGGACCTGACCTGGCGCCGGGAGGTCAGCGAAAAGCTGCGGGAGAGCGAGTCCCAGTACCGGTCGGTGGTCAATGCGCTGAGCGAGGGGGTGCTCGTCTTCTCGCCCGACGGATCGGTGCGCGCCGCCAATCCGGCCGCCCGGGAAATCCTCGGCTTCACCGAGCCGGAGATGCAGGACCAGCGTCGGCTGCCGGCCGACTGGCACCCAGTCCGGGAGGACGGCAGTCCCTACCCGGCGAACGATTTGCCCGTGACCCGCGCGCTGGCGGCGGGCGAATCGGTGCGCGGTTCCCGGATGGCCGTGCCGCGCCGCGACGGCCAGCTGACCTGGATCGAGGTCAACGCGGAACCGGTCCGCGACCCCGGCAGCGGCGCGGTCACCGCCGCCGTCATCTCGGTCTCGGACATCACCGCCCGCCATGCCGCCGAGCTCGAACTGCGCAAGCTGTCCCTGGCCGTGGAACAGAGCCCCAACAGCGTGATCATCACCGACCTGGAAGGCCGCATCCAGTACGTGAACGAGGCCTTCGTCACCGCCAGCGGCTATTCCCGCGCCGAGGCCATCGGCCGCGATCCCGGCTTCCTCCGCTCGGGCAGGACGCCGCCCGCCACCTACGCCGACCTGTGGCGCGCCATCGATGCCGGCGGCCTCTGGAAGGGGGAGTTCGTCAATCGGCGCAAGGACGGGGACGAGTACGTGGTGTTCGCGCTGATCTCGCCGATCCGCCAGGCCGACGGCCGCATCACCCACTACCTGGCCCTCCAGGAGGACATCACGGAGCGCAAGCGGATCGGGGCCGAACTGGACCGCTACCGGCACCATCTGGAGGAGGTGGTGGCCCAGCGGACCACCGAGCTCGCGCTGGCCAAGGAGGCGGCGGAGGCGGCGAACCGGGCGAAGAGCACCTTCCTCGCCAACATGAGCCACGAGATCCGGACGCCGATGAATGCCATCATCGGGCTGACCCACCTGCTGCGCCGAGAGGCCCGGGAGCCGCAGCAGCAGGAGCGCCTGGAGAAGGTGGACGACTCGGCCCGCCACCTGCTCGCGGTGATCAACGACGTGCTCGACCTGTCCAAGATCGAGGCCGGCCGCCTGGAATTGACGGTCACCGACTTCGCGCTCGACGACCTGCTGCGCCAGGTCCGGCGCGTGATGGACGAGAAGCTGGCCGAGAAGGGCCTCGCCCTGGAGATCGACACGCGGGGCGTCCCGCCCGTGCTGCGGGGCGACCCCCTGCGCCTGCGCCAGGCCCTGCTCAATTACTTCGGCAACGCCATCAAGTTCACGGAACGGGGAGGGATCGCGCTGCGGATCCACCCGGTATCGGAAACCGCCGCCGGCGAGATCGTCCTGCGCTTCGAGGTCAAGGACACCGGCATCGGCATGGCGGAGGAGGCGCGCGGGAGGCTCTTCACCCCCTTCGAACAGGCCGACGTCTCCACCACCCGCCGCTATGGCGGCACGGGCCTGGGGTTGGCCATCACCCGCCATCTGGCGGAGATGATGGGCGGGGAGGTGGGGGTCGAGAGCACGCCCGGCGCGGGCAGCACCTTCTGGTTCACGGCCCGCCTGGCGCGCGGCAGCGACCAGGAACGGGCGCCGTCGCCGCCGCCGGACCCGCGTGGCCGGCTGCTCGCCGGGCACCGGGGCCGCCGCGTACTCCTGGCCGAGGACAACCCGGTCAATCAGGAAGTGGCGGCAACGCTCCTGGGCGATGCCGGCCTCGCCGTACAGGTCGCCTCGGACGGCGCCCAGGCCTTGGCCATGGTGGGCAGGGATGCCTACGATCTGGTCCTGATGGACATCCAGATGCCGGTCATGGACGGCATCGC
>JAEUNJ010000218.1 GCA_016791145.1 Rhodocyclaceae bacterium
TGCCGCCCGTGCGGGCCAACGAACTGCTCTACGGCGGCGGGGTCATGACCGCCGAGGAGGCCCTGCAGTACGGCCTGGTGAACCGGGTCTTCCCGCGCGATGGTTTCCCGGCGGCGGCCCTCGGCTTTGCGGCCCCGTTCCTGGGACTGTCCCGGGCGGCCCTGACCAGCACCCGCAAGGCCGTGCGGCTGGCCGCCGGCAAGCCCTTCGGCGCCGCGCTGTCCGATGTGGAGGCCGTCTACCTGAAGGAACTCATGGCCACCGCGGACGCCAAGGAAGGCCTGGAGGCATTCCTCGCCAAACGTCCCGCCGTCTGGCAGCACCGCTGAGAGCCTGTGAATAAATCTACTGCGCGTGCCGGATCGGGGCTTGGGCGGTGCTCGCTATCCTCGCGTATAAGCACATACGCTCCGGTAGCTGCGCTCCGGCCGCACACCGATGCGGCCCGCTCGCTACGATTTCTTCACAAGCTCTGAGTCCCTTCACCCCTTTCCCATCGCCCTCCGGAGCCCATCCATGATCCCCAGCCACATCGACACCTGGCAGATGACCGAGCCCGGCAAGCTCGCCAGGACCCGCATCCCCATGCCCGCACTCGGCCCCGACGACGTGGTCGTCGAGATCGCGGGCTGCGGCGTCTGCCACACGGACCTGTCCTACTTCTACATGGGCGTGCCCACCATCCAGAAGCCGCCCCTGTCGCTGGGCCACGAGATCTCCGGCCGGGTCGTCGGCGGCCGGGCGGACCTGGTCGGCAAGGAAGTCATCATTCCCGCCGTCATCCCCTGCGGCGACTGCGAGATCTGCAGGAGCGGGCGCAGCAACCGCTGCCTCGACCAGCACATGCCCGGCTATTCCATGGGCATTTACGGCGGATTCTCGAGCCACATCGTGGTGGGCGGCCGTTTCCTCTGCGTCGTGGAGAACCGGGGCGCCATGCCGCTGGAGCACCTGTCGGTGGTGGCCGACGCGGTGACCACGCCCTACCAGGCGGGCTGCCGGGCCAACCTGGGCCCGGGTGACGTGGCCATCGTGATCGGCGCCGCCGGCGGCGTGGGCTCCTTCATGACCCAGACCGCCAAGGGCATGGGGGCGAAGGCCGTCATCGGCATCGACATCAACGAAGAGAAGCTGCAGATGATGACGAAGTACGGCGCCGACTTCGTCGTCAATCCCAAGGGCAAGAGCCCCAAGGAGGTGCGCGACCTGATCAAGGGCTTCTGCAAGCAGCAGGGGCTGCCGGCCAATTTCGGCTGGAAGATCTTCGAAGTCACCGGCACCAAGCCGGGCCAGGAACTGGCCCTGTTCCTGCTCTCCTTCGTCGGAACCCTGGTGGTGGTGGGCTACGGCACCGACGAGACCAGCTACATGCTCTCCCGGCTGATGGCCTTCGATGCCCAACTGATCGGCACCTGGGGTTGCCCGCCGGAGCGCTACCCGGAAGTGCTGGCCATGTGCCTGGACGGCCGCATCGCCCTGGGCGACTTCGTGGAGACCCGGCCCATGAGCCGCATCGCGGAAACCTTCGAGCAGGCCCACCACGGCGAACTCAAGCGCCGGGTGGTGCTGGTCCCAGATTTCTGAACGACGATCGACCCAAAGGCATTTTCACCACGAAGGACACAAAGGACACCAAGAAGAGCGGAGAAGCGAAGCAAAGGAAAACCGTCTCTCTCCATTCCTCCCTTCGTGTCCTGGTTTTTCCTTTGTGTCCTTGGTGTCCTTTGTGGTGAAGACGATTTTGATTTCTTGATTCTTGACATGCATAGGAGAACGACATGGCCCTGGAATGGCTGCGCCGCGACAACGAACTGAAGGACCACCAGCTTTTCGACAACAGCCACTTCGGCCAGGATGCGCCGACGGTGATCTACGAGGAGCGCCCCGTCGTTGACGACAAGGGCGCCACGGTGGACGGACTTTGCTCGGCCTGGATCTGGCTCAACAACCCGAGCCAGTACAACTCCTACACCACGGAGATGGTGAAGGGCGTCATCGCCGGCTTCCAGAAGGCCTCCTCGGACCGCAGGGTGGTGGCCGTGGTGTTCACCGCCGTCGGCGACAAGGCCTTCTGCACGGGCGGCAACACGGCCGAATACTCGGCCTACTACTCGAAGCGGCCCAACGAGTACGGCGAGTACATGGACCTCTTCAATGCCATGGTGGATGGCATCCTCAACTGCAAGAAGCCGGTGATCTGCCGGGTGAACGGGATGCGGGTGGCGGGCGGCCAGGAAATCGGCATGGCCACCGACCTGACCATCTCCTCCGACCTGGCCATCTACGGCCAGGCGGGTCCCAAGCACGGCTCCGCGCCGGACGGCGGCTCCACCGACTTCCTGCCCTGGTTCCTTTCCATGGAGGACGCCATGTACAACTGCGTCTCCTGCGAGACCTGGAGCGCCTACAAGATGAAGGCCAAGGGCCTGGTCACCAAGGTGGTGCCGGTGCTGAAGAAGGACGGGAAGTGGGTGCGCAACCCCCTGGTCCGCACCGATGCCTACATCGACGACGGCGAGATCGTCTACGGGGAAGCCGTGGCGGACGTGGCGGCCGCGAAGGCGCTGATGGCCCAATGCACGGTGGATTTCGAGCTGCTGGACGCGGAGGTGAACAAGCTGATCTGGAAGTTCGCCAACCTCTTCCCCCACTGCCTGGTCAAGTCCATCGAGGGCATCCGCGGCAAGAAGAAATTCTTCTGGGATGCCCTGAAGACGGCGAACCGGCATTGGCTGGCGGCGAACATGAACCACGAGGCCTGGCTGGGCTTCAACGCCTTCGATGCCAAGAAGACCACCGGCAAGGACGTCATCGACTTCATCAAGTACCGCCAACTGGTCGCCGAGGGGGCGGTCTTCGACGAGAAGTTCGCGGAACAGGTGTTGGCGAAACCGAAGTCCTGAGTTTCCCGGGGATTTTCACCCCCGCGACGCCGGCCCCGGGCCGGCGTCTGCATTTCCGCCGGTCACCGGCCCGACAGGCGGAGGAGGGCTCCGCGCAGTTCCGCGGCGTCGATGGGCTTCGCCAGGTAGGCGTCCGCGCCGCCGGCGATGATCCGCTCGTCGTCCCCCCGCATCGCGTGGGCGGTCAGGGCGATGATGGGCATGCGATCCCCGGAGGCCGCCTGGCGGCCCCGTATCCGCTGCGTCAGTTCCATGCCGTCCATGTTCGGCATCTGGATGTCGGTCAGCAGCAGGTCGAAGGGGCCCGAATGCTCGTAGCGGGCGAGGGCCGCAACGCCGTCATCGGCCATCACGACCTCGTGGCCCAGGCGTTTGAGCAGGTGCTCGATCAGCAGCCGATTGACCGGATTGTCCTCCGCGACGAGGATGCGCAGCCGCGGCATTGCCGGCGCCGGCGCCGGTTCGGGAAGCCGCGGTGCGTTGCCCGTGTCGGGTCTCCCAAGCGACTCGGCGATGGCCCGCGCGAGTGTGGCGCGGAACACCGGTTCTTCGAGGACAGGCACAGCCAGGCGCGTCAGGTCCGGATGGGCGGTTGCGCCTCCGGCTGCGACCGCCAACCGGGTGACCCTGCCGGGGCCCTCATGGCCGGCGAGGTCCTGGTCCCGGAAGGCTGCGGCTCCCTTCCCGGCGCCGACGATCATTACATCGACACGGCCATTGCCGACCTCCGCCCTGGCCGCGTCCCCATCCAGCGCCTGCGTTACGGTGGCGCCGAGGCTGGCGGCGGCCGCCGCCAGCGTGGCACGCAGGCCTTCATGCGCCGCGGTGACCACAATGCGCAATCCCGGCGGGACGTGCGCGATGGTTTCCGGCTCGGGCGGCAGCCGGAAGACGGCGCGGCAGGTGGTGCCCTCACCCGGCCGGCTCTCCAGGGTCAGGTCACCGCCCATCAGGCGCGCAAGGGTGCGGCTCAAGGCAAGGCCGAGGCCCGTGCCGCCGAACTGCCGGGTCATGGAGGCGTCCGCCTGGCTGAATGGGCTGAACAGGCGTGCCTGGTCCTCCGGAGAGATGCCTATCCCCGTGTCCTGCACCGTGACCGTCACGCGTGCCGGGTCCGCGGGATCCTGGGCCACGCGGACCCACACCTGCCCGCTCTCCGTGAACTTGACGGCGTTGCCGAGCAGGTTGGTGACCACCTGGCGGACCCGCAGGGGATCGCCGATCCGGCGATCCACCACTTCGGCGTCCGCGGTCGCCCGGATATCCAGGCCCTTTTCCATCGCCCGGGTGGCCATCGACCGCAGGGGTGTGGCCACCGCCTCCTGAAGGCTGAAGGGGATCCGTTCGATCTCCAGGCGCCCCGCCTCCACCTTCGACACGTCCAGGATGTCGTTGATGATGTCGAGCAATCCGGTGGCGCAATCGTGGGCCGTCCGCACGTATTCCCGCTGGGAGGCCTCCAGCGACCCCGCGAGGGCCAGTTCGGTCATGCCGATCGCGCCGGTCAGCGGCGTCCGGATCTCGTGGCTCACGTTGGCCAGGAAGGTGCTTTTGGCCTGGTTGGCCCTTTCCAGGGCCGCGTTGGCCTCGGCCAGCACGTCGCGCGCATGACGCAGTTCCTCGGTCTGGCGGTCGGCGACCCAGCGGGAGCGCCAGGCGATTCCGAACAGCAGGACGACCAGGAACACGCGGCTGGCGGCCGCCTCGGCCAGGTCTTCGCCGGCGGTGCCGGGCAGCCGGAGTTCCGGACCCCAGACGTGGGCGCCGACGATCAGTACCGCCGAAATCGCGGCCCAGGCGACACCGTCCCGCGCGCCCACGACCAGGGCGGCCGCGAACGGCATGATGGTGAGCCACCAGGGGGATGAAACCATGCCGTAACGGACCGGCATGACCAGGCAGAAGGCGCAGGCCGCCAAGCCCAGGTGCAGCGTGGTCCGGAACCGGCGCTGCCGGTCCGCCCGGTAATACAGGGCGAGGAGCCCGAGGGTGACGGCCCCGAAGACGTTGATCCAGTAACCCGTCGCCAGTCCCTGGGACAACTCGCCGGCAAGGCGCAGTCCCGCGAACACCACGTTGGCGAACATGGCCGCGGCCAGTGCCATCAGGAAATAGCGCTCGCGGGCGCGGGATTCCGCCTCTCGCGGATCGTCTGGCTGCAAGAACCGAAGGAAACCCGGAAACGTCAGCTTAGGCATTGCACGGTGCGGAAAGACAGGTCGGGGAGGCGGGCGGGCCGGTCGGCTGACCGGATGCCACACCCGGAATCGTCGAATTTTCTCATGTCACCCATTGCCGGTGGCCCAAACTTCCAGCGCGGCGTAGACGGGACAGGATGGGCTATACAGGAATCGAAGGCCGGCCCGCTGCCGGCCGTAGCGTGGGGAGAGAAAAAATGCGGAGATTCATGAGGAGGTGTGTGCTGGTTTGCGGCGTTTCGTTGGGAATGGGAACCTGCGCCAGCGCGCTGGCGGCCGGCGGATTGGACCTGGGCAAGCGCGAGTACGATGCCAGTTGTGCCACTTGCCACGGCCTGGATGGCAAAGGACGGGGTTCCTTCTCCGAGGCCTTGCAGTTGACCGTGCCGGATCTGACCACCCTGAAGCGGCGGAACGGCGGTGTGTTTCCGGCCGGCCGCGTGTACGAAACGATCGATGGCACGGCCCAGGTCAAGGCGCATGGGACAAGGGAAATGCCCATCTGGGGACGCCATTTCGCCGCCGCTGCCGCGCCGGTGCTGGACGATTTTCCCTATGACCCGGCCGCGGCAGCCCGTGGGCGGGTCCTGATGGTCATCGATTACCTCTATCGGCTGCAGGCGCCGTAAGGGGTCGCCGCCCCGGGAAGAACCGGCGATGGCCCGGCGCGGGTCAGCGCTCCAGCCGCCGGCGGATGAACGCCTTCCCGCCGGCGGGGGAGCGGAAATGCAGGTATGCCTTCGCAGCGAACCTCTGGGGATCGATCAGGTAGTAGGTCTCGCTGATCTCCACTTCCGCGGCGAAGGGTTCAAGGTCGGCGAAGGGGGCGAGGAAGGCCCGCCGTGCCGAGGCGGGCAGGCTCAGGACCTGGGCTACCGCGGCGATGTACTCGTGGGTCCCGCGGTCGGGGCAGGTTTCCGTGCAGCGGGCGTGGACCGCCGAATGGGCGATTTCATGGACGACATAGGCGCGCCATTGATCGGGGGGCGGAGATTGATGGTGGCCGGGCCGTCTTCCCGCTTGGGCGGCTTCCTCGTAGGCGGCGACCGTGATCACGCAGGTAGCGGCATCGAACTGCCCCATCACGGGCGATTCGGAAGCGGTGGAATCCGGAAATCCCTTCAACCGGATCGTCACCGACGGGGGCATGGCAAGCCCGAGTTCCGCGAGGACTCTGGCGGCCGTCCGGGCGGCCCGGCAAGCCGCGCGGACCTGGGTCGGTGACCCGGCGCTTACCCGCAGGCCGTTGCCGCCGCAGGTGCCGGTTGCGGCGGGCACCAGGGGCGACCATAACGCCGAAATGAGGATGGCGACACGGATTGGGCTCATGATCCGGATTGGCGTATTCTCGATCCCGTTCGGACAGCCGCCGTGGAATGGACGCTGCCAGGCATTCCGGGCAGCCCGGTCCGGGGATGGGCGGGGACCGGGATGCGGCCGAACGGAGGATATCTGAACCAGGATGAAGGTGCGCGAAGTCGATTTCCAGTTGGCCGGCGAGTTCGTCGCGCTCTGCGACCTGCTGAAGCTCGCCGGCCTTGCCGGCAGCGGAGGGGAGGGGAAGCAACTCGTCGCACGCGGCGAGGTCCGGGTGGACGGCCGGCCCGAGGAGAGGAAGACCGCGAAGATCCGTGCCGGACAGGTCGTGGATTGCATCGGCATCCGCATCCGGGTGATCGGCGGGGAGTGAGACCATGGAAGACCGGATCGGCGAACTCGAGGTCAAGCTCAGCTTCGCGGAGGACCTCCTCGAATCCCTGAATACGACCGTGTTCCGGCAGCAGCGCGAGATCGACCAGCTGCGCCGCGAGATGGCCGTGCTGAGGGAACAACTGGCGGCTTCCCTGCCGGGCGACGAGACGGCGCCGCGCCACGAGATTCCACCGCATTACTGATCTTCCGGCCCTCCATGGGCGCGCTGCTGAGGCGGTGGGCATTTGCCATTTGCATCGTGCGGCCGGGCAGCGGGTATACTTTGTCGACCGACCTTGCCCGGAACGGATGGACGAGATGGCGATTTTCCGATGCTCGAGCTGCGGGCTTGTCCAGGAGCAGCCTGACAGTCTCGTTGGTACCCAATGGCGGTGCCGGCGTTGCGATTCGATCGGCCCGATCTACAACACCGTTGCATTCGTCGAACGGCTCGCGACGATGTACATCGACGCGAAGCGGGAACTGGTGCAATTGGCTACTCCTCCCGAACTGCGCGATGAAGCAGGGGTCCGCTCCACGACCGCCCCGGCGCTTCCCGGCGAACTCGACATCTTCAATACCGACCACTTTGCGTCCGAAGGCCAGCATGGTCCGATCGTCGACTGGTTCCGGCGCAGGCAGATCCGGGTCGACCTGAGTTTGCGCAGTGTCGACACGACGGGATTTTTCGATGAGGTGGCGATCTCAATCGGTGATGATTACGACCTCTTGAAGGAAGTCCTCGACCGGATTCGTTGGGCCCAGCAAAAGGAGTACTCCAGTACCACGATTCCGCTCGCGAAGAGGCCTCCCCATGATGCCCAGGCAATTTCCAACTTCTGCCAAAGGCTCTACGACTTTTCCTTTGTCGGGAAATGCTTTCACAACAGGTCAGAGGGCAACATTCGTCTGGTGATCCAGCCGGCTCCCGCGATCCGCCGTTTTTTTGCTGGAGAGTGGCTTGAGTGGGCGGCGTTGGTCAACTGCCTGAAGTTTGCGAAGGAGGACGGGCGGCGGATTTCCTGCGCGCGCAACCTTACGATCATGCTTGCCGACGATCTGCGTCACGAAATCGACGTCTTTGTGCTGTTCGATGGCGACCAGCCTGTCTGCATCGAGTGCAAGTCCGGAGAGTTCCGGCAAGACATCGACCGCTGCGTGGCGCTGCGCAAGCGTTTGGGGCTCAGCGGCAGGAGATTCCTGGTCTGCGTGGCAGGGCTCGACGATGACAAGGCTGTCGGGTTGAGCGCGACCCATGACCTGACCTTCTTGAACGAGCGCGGTCTTCCGGCGTGGCTTCGCCAGGAACTGCCATCCAGACAAGGGTGAGTCAACGCCTCAGGTAGGACAGCGCCTTCGGCAGCTCCACGTTGTTGCCGAAGGCGTCCTCGCCATAGCCGTTGCGGGCCAGCAGGTCGATGTCGGCCAGCACCCGCTTGTCGCCGGCGAAGGTGACCGTCAGGTCGGTACGGATGTCCAGTTGCCCGGTGGCCTGCAACTGGGCGATCTCGCCCACCACGTCCTGGAAGACGCCGCCCTCCCGCTGGCCGACCTGGTCCGACAATTCCAGGGGCTGACGGTACAGGATGATCTTTCCCTCGCCGGCCAGCCGGTTGACGATGGACAGGACGGCCTCGGCCGGGTTGCCGATGGGCGGTCCGTCGCCCCGGGCGGCGGAGACGCGGGCGATCTCGGTGGCCAGCCAGCGCCGCTTGCGGGCGTTGATCGATTCGTTCGCCCGGAAGAGATCCAGGGGCGATCCGGCGTCGAAGACCCGGCCGTCCATTTCCATTGTGGTGCCGCTGCCGTAGTGGGCCACGATGCGGGCCACCAGGTTCGACGGGCGCACATGGAAACCCCGGTAGCTGGGAACCGGCACCGCGAGTCGCCCGTATTCCGCGTAGCGCCGCAGAATGCCCTGGCACAGTCGCTTGCCGCTGGCGAGGAAGGCCGCGCCGAACGTCGTCGTGTAGGGAAACAGGACCCCCACGACGCCCTCGATGTCGCCCGGCGGGCGGGACCGCAACACGCCGTCGCCGGTGGCCGGGCTCAGGTGTCGCTCGTAATAGTGGGCCAGGTCCGTGGCGATCTCGAGCAGGTGGTAAATGACGCTGGCGTGGCCGCGCAGGACGGGCAGGTCCGGGTCGGCCGCCTCTACGGCCGTGCCCGCCACATGGGTATCGTAGAGGGATTGCAGGTTGTGGAAGCGGAAGGTCAGCTGCCGCAGCTTTTCCTCGCTTGCCGCCGCCGGGATCGCCTGGACCGGCGCGTCGGGCAGGCTGGACGCCGACGCGTAAAGGAAGGCGCCTTCCGCCTCCAGGTTCAGGAAATCGGTGGTCAGGCGGGTCAGGGTCGCCGCCGTGTCCACCAGGATCCGCTCGTCCCGGTCGTTGGCCAGGCGCCCCGCCGGCAGGGGCTCGGCGAAGGCGGCGATGGCGGCGGGCGCCCCCGCCTCGAGACCCAGTTCGCGCCCCTCGGCAAGGAGGCTCGCCGACACGTGGGCAAGAACCTGGCCGACGCGGTGCAGGCAGTCCCGGGTCGCGGCGGGAAAATCCGGTTCGATCGGCAGCAGCCGGTAGGCCGGGAGCCGGCGGTCCAGGTGGGCCAGTTCCTTCGCCATGCGGCCGAAGTTCTTCAGGACCGCGATCAGGGCCCGGAAGCGGCACCAGCGCCGGTTCTGGCGGGCGCCGTATTCGTCGATCAGGGCCTCGGCCTGGCCCGCCTCCAACAGCAGCTTGCCCACCATGGGACGCGTGAGCAGCTTTTCCGCCTCGCCGTGGGCGGCCAGGCACCCGGCGATGCCCAGAAGGCCGCCGCATTGGGCGGCGACCAGACGCCGGAAGTCGGCGTCCGCCATCGGGGCGGCGGGGCCCGGCGGCGGTGTTGCGGCGATGTCGGTCATGGGGCGATTCCGTTGACCGGCATTTTCCGCCTTATCGGCGGAGATGGGGGGATCTCGTCAATGCTCGCGGCCGTCCACCCGGGGGGCGACCACCATGGGCAGGATGCGGAGCGCCACGATGCCGAAGGCGACAAACCAGAGGGCGGCCGCGAGAATCAGCCATTGGGCGTAGGCGGCGGGCAACAGCTGGGGTGCCGCAAGGCGCACCAGGAGGGCGACGACCATCAGGTACAGGGCCGCCTTGTCCGCCGGCTCGAAGGCGACCTTGCGGCCCGTGTGCCCCTTGCAGATCCGCAGCAGCATCGCCGGGACCACCAGGCCCATGGCGCCGAAGGTGAAGGCATGGACGGGGAGGGCGCCCACCCAGGCCGGATGCAGGCTGCGCTCCAGCACCTGGAGCACCAGTTGGGCGACGATCCCGAGGTATCCCAAATGCATTACGCCAATGTCGATGCGGGTGAAGGCCAGCCGCGGGTGCCAGTAGGCGAAGCGGAAGCCCAGCAGGAGGGCCAGGAGGCCCTCGATGCCGGCAGCCCAGGGCGGCGGCAGCAGGTCCGCGACGACGGCGGCCAGGGCGAGCCCCTTGATCGCCCCGTCCAGGCGAGCGTCGCGCAGGATGTCGGCCCGGAATGCCGCCTTCATGAACTGCGTCAGGGTCCGCTCCAGCATGACCAGGAAGGCGACGCGGAAGAGGGCCAGGGCCATGCCGGCGCCGAGGCGCCAGTCGGCCGGGTCCAGCAGCAGCCACTTGGCCGCCAGGAAGGCGGGCAGGACGACCAGGAAGATCACGTTGTCCCGGTAGGTGTCCGTCGCCCGATGCCGGACCAGGGTCCATCCGAGCATTCCGGCAATGGAGACCTGGTACAGGAAAGCCGAGAGGACGAAGAGCGCGGGCGGCCAGGCCGCTCCGAAGGCCATGCCGGCGCGCTCGAACGCCCAGGCCGCGGCGAGCCAGGCCAGGGCGGCGCCGTGGTAACCGCGGATGCCCACCCAGTTCTTGCTCGCCGTGAGGAGAAATCCCCCGAGGACGGCCCATCCGAAGCCGAAGAACATCTCGTGGGCGTGCCACTGGACGATGGGCACCGGCGGCGACAGGCCGAGGGAGGCGCCTTCCAGCAGGGCGATCCAGGCCGCCGGGAAGAGGGCGCCCGAAACCGCGGCCAGGGCGAAGAGGGGCCGGAACCCCACCGCCCACAGGGGATGGGCGAACAGGCGCACGGGAGGGTTGCCCCCCGGTTCAGCGCTTCGTGAAGTCGATGACCACGCCGGCGGCTTCCCGCTGCCGGTACTCGATCGCCACCTGTTCGCCGTAGCGGTTCTGCATCTGCTGCAGGAGCGGCAAGGGGTCGTGGTCGTTCACGAAGCGCATGACCTCGCCGGGATTCAGCGCGTCCAGGGCACCGAAGATGGCAGCGTGGCGGAAACGCTTGGCGATGCCCCGCGCGTCGAAGGGATAGATGCCTTCGGGATTGGTGTGGACGTGGATGGGTTGCATGGGAGGCTCCGTCGGGTTGGGGATGGAAGGATCATAGTTGACGGAAAACCTCGGGTAATTGACCTGGGTCATTTTCCCGCGCGAATCCGGGGCGGCCGGCGAAGGCCCGGCCCGCCGTCCCCGGGGCGGTCAGGTGATGACGTCCGGCGCCTGCCGGCCGGTGCGCGACTTGATTTCCGCCAGGGCATCCGCGGCGGCGATCAGGTCGGCCAGGGCGGCCTGCGGGTCGAGGCCGTGGCGGTCCGGGTCGGGCTCGTAGCGTTCCAGATAGACCCGCAGGGTGGCCCCCTCCGTCCCCGTGCCGGAAAGGCGGAACACGACCCGCGAGCCGCCGACGAAGCCGATGCGCACGCCCTGCCTGCTGCTCACCGAGCCGTCCACCGGGTCGGTGTAGGAGAAGTCGTCCGCGCTGTCCACCGCGAGGCCGGCGACGCGGGTGCCGGGCAGGCCCGCCAGGGAGCCGCGCAGGTGGGCCATCAGGCCGTCCGCCGACTGGGTATCGATGCCATCGTAATCATGGCGGGAGTAGTAGTGGCGGCCGAAGCGTCGCCAATGACCGCGCAGGATGTCCTCCACCGATTCCTTGCGCACGGCGAGCAGGTTGAGCCAGAACAGCACCGCCCAGAGGCCGTCCTTCTCGCGCACGTGGTCGGAACCGGTGCCGTAGCTCTCCTCGCCGCACAGGGTCGCCTTGCCGGCATCCAGCAGGTTGCCGAAGAACTTCCATCCCGTCGGCGTCTCGTAGCAGGCCACGCCGAGCGCCTCGGCGACCCGGTCGGCCGCGCGGCTGGTGGGCATGGAACGGGCGATCCCGGAGATGCCCCGGGAGTAACCGGGCACCAGTTCGGCGTTGGCGGCGAGCACCGCCAGGCTGTCGCTGGGCGTCACCACGAAGCGGCGGCCGACCACCATGTTCCGGTCCCCGTCCCCGTCGGATGCCGCGCCGAAATCCGGCCCCTGCGGGCCGTACATCTCGTCCATGAGCTCCTTGGCATAGACCGGGTTCGGGTCCGGATGCCCCTGGCCGAAATCCGGGAGGGGCACGGCGTTGATGGCGGTACCGGCCGGCGCCCCCAGCATCCCCTCGATGATCTGTTTCGCATACGGTCCGGTGACCGCGTGCATGGCGTCGAAGCGCATGCGGAAGCCCGAGGCGAACAGGGCGCGGATGGCGTCGAAGTCGAAGAGCTGCTGCATCAATTCCGCATAATCGGCCACCGGATCCACGACCGCGACCCGCAGGCTGCCCAGTTCCGTCGTCCCGGGGCGGGACAGGTCCACGTCGGGGGCCTCGATGGTGCGGTAGGCGTTGATCTCCCGGCTGCGGGCGTAGATGGCCTCGGTGATCTTCTCGGGGGCAGGTCCCCCGTTGCCGATGTTGTACTTGATCCCGAAGTCGCCATCCGGCCCGCCCGGATTATGGCTGGCCGACAGGATCAGCCCCCCGAAGGCGCCATGCTTGCGGATGACGCAGCTGGCGGCCGGCGTGGAGAGGATGCCGTCCTGCCCGACGATCACCCGCCCGAAGCCATTGGCCGCCGCCATGCGCAGGATCACCTGGATGGCCTGGGTATTGAAATAGCGGCCGTCGCCGCCGACCACCAGCGTTTCGCCGGCGTAGCCCTCCAGGGAATCGAAGACGGACTGGACGAAGTTCTCCACGTAGCCGGGCTGGCTGAATACGGCGACCTTCTTGCGCAGCCCCGAAGTGCCCGGCCGCTGGCCCTCGACGGGCCGGGTCGGAACGGTGATGACGTTCATGGTGCTCTCCCTGAAATGCAATCAGGATGCGGCACCGGCGCTCCCCTGCGCCGGCGTGGCATCGGCGGGTCGAACCCGGCCGGCCCCGCGGTCGGGGGCCGGCAGGACCCGACTATCCCGCGATGTAGTGCTCGAGTTGCTTGATCACGAACTGCTGTTGGGAAATGGTCTCCTTCACCAGGTCGCCGATGGAGACGACCCCGATCACCTTTCCGTCGCCGTCCAGGACCGGCAGGTGGCGGATGTGCTTCTCGGTGACGATGGCCATGGCTTCGGCGACCGTCTGCTGGGGCAGGGCGTAGATCACCTTCTCGGTCATGATCTCCCGGACCGTGATCTCCCGGGAGGACTTGCCGAGCAGGATCACCTTCCGGGCGTAGTCCCGCTCGCTGAAGATGCCCACCAGCCGCGCACCCTCCATCACCAGCAGGGCGCCCACGTCGTGCCGGGCCATGGTCTCGAGGGCGGTGAAGACGGTGTCGTCCGGCTTCACCGCAAGGGGGGCGCGAGGATTGTCTCCCAGCAACTGTCGTATCGTCGTCATTGTTTTCTCTCCACTTTTCTTGGCTTTCCCTGTCCGGGGACGGCGAGGGTTCGGGCCGCCGAGGGAATGTTACTGCAAGCGTGGCGGGGCGGCGCAAGTGGCGGCATCGGTCGCCCCGATGCCCACGCCATGACTTTCGGCAACCCGCCGCGAAGCGGCGGCCCCGGGTTTGATGGAGAATTCCCCGGACGGGATTTCCCGGGAGACCCCGGGACCATCGACAGGAGGCGCGGGATGGAGAGCGAGGGCGCGTTTCGTCGGGAACTGGCAGCCGCGGGTTTCGGGGAGATCGCGCGCCGCGGACGGGTTCATGCCGGACCATGCCCGTCCCTTCGAGGCGAGGGCCCTGATCCTGGCTGGCGAGATCACCATCCGCGCCGGGGGCCGCACCGTGTCCTACGGGGCAGGCGACGCCTTCCATCTGCCGGCCGGCCTGGCGCACCAGGAAAGCTACGGCCCGGCGGGGGTGCGCTACCTGGTCGGCCGGAAATAGGGCCCGGCCAAAGAAAAACGCGGCCCGGGGGCCGCGCTTTTCCCGGAGTCCCTGCGTTTCAGTCGCGATCGCCCGTGAAGGCCATCAGCAGCTGCAGCAGGCTGACGAAGACGTTGTAGATGTCCAGGTAGACCGACAGCGTGGCGACGATGTAGTTGTCCTCTCCGCCATGGACGATCCGGTTGATGTCGTAGAGGATGTAGGCGGAGAACACGACCACGGCGATGGCCGCGATGGCCAGGTGCAGGGCCGGGATCTGCAGGAAGGCATTGGCCAGGGCCGCCACCAGGATCAGGATGGCCCCGGCGAACAGGAACTTGCCCAGGTTCGAGAAGTCCCGCTTGGTGGTCGAGGCAATGCCGGCGAGGGAGAAGAAAATCGCCCCGGTGCCCCCGGCCGCCATGGCGATCAGCGTGCCGCCGTTCGAGAATCCCAGGGCGACCCGCAGGAGGCCGGACAGCATCAGGCCCATGAAGAAGGTGAAGGCGAGCAGCAGCAGGACGCCCCAGCCACTGTCCTTGGTGCGGGCGATGCCGTACATGAAGCCCCAGGCGATGGCCAGGAAGACCACGAAGCCGATGACCGGGCTGCCGGCGAAGAAGGAGAACTTGAACAGGATGCCCGCCAGGGCGCCGGCGACGGTGGGGACCATCGACAGGGCGAGCAGGGCGTAGGTGTTGCGCAGGACGCGGTTCTGCCGCAGGGCGATTTCCTGGGAAGCCGCCGGATTACGACCGAAGGTCAGGTCTTGCATGAGTTTCTTGCTCCTCTAGGCGCCGCGGATTGCGGCTGACGGGGCATAAGACTAGCGAAAGGGGGAAAAAGTTTCAATCGCGGCCGGCAGCCCAGGCCGCTACCGCGTCCCTGGGCATGGGCTTGCCGTAGAGGTAACCCTGGGCATAGTCGCAGCCCATCTCGGCCAGGCGCCGGGCGGTGTCGGCATCCTCGACGCCCTCGGTGAGGATCTTCAGGCCCAGGGCGCGGCCCAGGTCGATGGCGGCCCGGACGATCTCCAGGCTGGGGCCGCCGTTCGCCATCTGCTGCACGAATACCTTGTCGATCTTCAGGCAGGAAAAGGGCAGGGCGCGGAGGTAGTCGAGCCCCGCGTACCCGGTTCCGAAATCGTCCAGGGCGATCCCGAAGCCCATGGCGGCCAGCGTCCTCAGGTTTGCCGATACCGCATCCAGGTTTTCGACGATGATGGTCTCGGTCAGTTCGATGCGGATCTCCGGCGCCGGCACCCCGTGGCGCGCGACGCAGTCGCCGAGGGCCGCGACAATGCCCGCGTCGGCCAGTTCCGGGGCCGAGAGGTTGATGCTCATGAAGGGCGTGACGCCGGGACCCGGACGGCAGTGGGGCTTCAGGTCCTTCCAGTCGGCCGTCGCCCGCTCCATCACCCAGCGGCCGATGCGATGGATCAGATCGGTCTTCTCGGCCAGCGATATGAACTCCATCGGCGACACGAGCCCCAGGATCGGGTGGCGCCAGCGGATCAGCGCCTCGTAGCCGATCGTTCCGCCGTCACCGTAGGCGACCAGGGGCTGGTAGAAGAGCTCCATCTGGCCGGCATCGATGGCATGGCCCAGGTCCCGGACCAGGGTCAGGGTGCGGGTCGCGGCCTCCTGGAGGTTCAGGGTGCTCTCGGACAGGGCCTTTTCCCGCGCCAGGTGGTCCCGGGCCAGCAGGTCGCCGGCGGCCTGATCCTGGACGCTGCGGAAACGGGAAAGGAGGAGCTTCAGCAGGTAGCGGATCACCGGATCCGCGCGCTTGATCAGGCCTTCCACCTGCTCCCGCTCGATGCGCACCAGCGTGGTCGCGACGACGGCGCGCGCCGTGGCGGTGCGCGGCAGGCCGTCGAGCAGCGCCACCTCCCCGAACATGGCGCCGCGGCTCAGGATGGCCACGCGGCGCCGGGCCTCGCCGGTACCGGCGAGGATCTCGATGCAGCCATCCTCGATTACATAGGCGCAATCGCCCGGGTCGCCGGCCTGGAAGACGACGGCATCCGCCGCGAGCGCCTGGCGGGACAGTCCCTCGATCAAGCCGCGCGCTTCCCTGGCAGGCCCGGACACGCCCGGGACGGGCCGGCGGTTCCCCGCCCCGGCGAAAGGGCGGTGGCGGATGGGTGCAGGAGCGGCCCCGCGGGATGCGCGCGCGCCGCTGCCGCGCCGGAGCCCGCCCCTCGGTTCACGGCCGCTCAGGCCTCCACGTGCCGCAAGGACAGATCGGCGGCCCGCACGTCCTTGGTCAGGCAGCCGATGGAGATGCGGTCCACTCCGGTTTCGGCGATGGCCCGCACGCTGTCGAGGCGTATGCCCCCCGAGGCCTCCAGCTGCGCGCGGCCGGCGGTGAGGCCCACGGCCTGCCGCATCCCGGTGAGGTCCATGTTGTCGAGGAGGATCATCGTCGCTCCGCAGTCCAGGGCCTCCGCGAGCTGTTCCAGGCTTTCCACCTCGATCTGCACGAAGACCTCGCCATGGGCGATGGCCGCCGCCCGTTCGAGGGCCGGCCGGATGCCGCCGGCCGCGATGATGTGGTTTTCCTTGATCAGGATGCCGTCATAGAGACCGAGCCGGTGATTGCCGCCGCCGCCGCAGCGCACCGCATATTTCTGGGCCAGGCGCAGGCCGGGCAGGGTCTTGCGGGTGTCCACCACCCGGGCCCGGGTTCCGGCCACCGCGTCCGCATAGCGGCGCACCGTGGTGGCCACCCCGGTGAGCAGTTGCAGGAAGTTCAGCGCCGATCGCTCCGCAGTGAGGAGGGAACGGGTCTCGGCTTCCACCTCGCACAGGACCTGGTTGGCCGCCACCCGTTCGCCGTCCCGCGCCGCCCAGGCGATGCGGGCGTCGGGGTCGAGGCGGCGGAAGCAGGCGTCGAACCAGGCCCGCCCGGCCAGTACGGCATCCTGGCGGCTGACGACGATGCCGCGGGCCCGATGGCCGGCCGGGGTGAGCAGGGCGGTCAGGTCGCCGCCGCCGATGTCCTCGGCGAGGGCGGCGAGCACGTTGCGTTCGACTTCGGCGGCGAGGGCGAGGGAGAATTCCATGGTAGTGTTTGACACCTGAAGAAGTAAGTCGGCGCGCAGTACGGCGGCGCGCCCGCGCCGCCCGCGCGAATCGATTGTAGCAGGTGGGATTGCGGCGGGCGCGCGGCTTCGGGCGCCCACTTCCCCGGGAGGCGGCAACGCGATGATGAGCGTCTTTCACGTGAGCCTCGGCGTCCTGCTGGCCCTGGCCCTCGCGCTGGCCGTCACCTACCTGTACGTCCGGGACATCACCCAGAAGAAGCACGCGATCCTGCGCAACTTCCCCATCGTCGGGCGGCTGCGCTACTTCTTCGAGCAGCTCGGCGAATACTTCCGCCAGTACTTCTTCCTGGGCGACCGGGAGGAGCGACCCTTCGACCGGTCCACGCGGAGCTGGGTCTACCGGCTGGCCAAGGACGAGGGCGGGGTCATCGGCTTCGGCTCCACCTACGACCTGCAGGCGCCGGGCGCCCTGGTCTTCGTCAACGCGCCCTTCCCGGTGCTCGAGGAGGACCGTCTGCCCACGCCGGCGCTCGCCATCGGCGATGGCTGGTGCGAACACCCCTTCCCCGCCCGCTCCGTCGTCAACGTGAGCGGCATGAGCTTCGGCGCCATTTCGCTGCCCGCGGTGCGGGCCCTGTCCCGGGGCGCCGCGGCGGCGGGATGCTGGATGGATACCGGCGAGGGCGGGCTGGCGCCGGGCCACCTGGAGGGCGCCTGCGACCTGATCATGCAGATCGGCACCGCCAAGTACGGCGTGCGGGATGCGCAGGGCCGCCTTTCCCCGGAGAAGCTGAGGGAGATTGCCGCCCACGAGACGGTCCGCGCCTTCGAGATCAAGCTGTCCCAGGGCGCCAAGCCCGGCAAGGGGGGCGTGCTCCCCGGCAGCAAGGTCACCGCGGAAATCGCCCGCATCCGCGGCATCGCGGAGGGCGTGGATTCCCTGTCGCCGAACCGCCACCCGGACGTCGCGGACGTCGATGCGCTGCTCGACATGATCTGCCGGGTCCGCGAGGCGACCGGCAAGCCGGTGGGCATCAAGACCGCCATCGGCGGCTGGCGCTTCATGAACGAACTCTGTGCCGCCGTCCGGCGCCGCGGTCGCGCGGATGCCCCGGACTTCATCGCGGTGGACGGCGGCGAGGGCGGCTCCGGGGCGGCGCCCCAGGCGCTGGCCGACCACATGGCCCTGTCCATTTCCGAGGCCCTGCCCAGGGTAGTGGACAGCCTGGTGGAATCGGGGTTGCGCGACCGGGTGAAGGTGATCGCCGCCGGCCAGCTCGTCACGCCGGCCAAGGCGGCCTGGGCGCTGGCCTGCGGCGCCGACTTCGTGAACACGGCCCGCGGCTTCATGTTCGCCCTGGGCTGCATCCAGGCGCTGCGCTGCCACACCAACACCTGTCCGACGGGGATCACGACCCACGATCCCCGGCTGCAGCGGGGCCTCGTGGTGGAGGAGAAGTGGGAGCGGGTCCGCCACTACTGCCTGAACATGAACCGGGAGATCGACATGATCGCCCACTCCTGCGGCCTGCGCCACGCCCGGGAATTCCGTCGCGAGCACGTGCGCATCGTCCAGGGGCCGGGCCGCTCGGCGGCCCTGAACATCCTCTATCCGACGCCGGCCGTGCGGGACTGACGCCGCTCCCAGGCCGCCATGCCGATGCTGCCGGCGGCGATGACCGCCATGCCCGCGATGGAAAGGGCGTCCGGCCAGTGGTCGAAGAACAGGCCGCCGAAGAGTCCGGCCCAGAGGAGCTGGGCGTAGAGGAAGGGGGAGAGGGTGGAGGCCGGCGCGTGGCGGAAGGCCCGGGTCAGCAGGTAGTGCCCGCCACCGCCGTAGAGGCCCATCGAGCAGAACATCAACGCGTCCAGGGGTCCCGGCAGCGGCCCGCCCCAGAACAGCGGCAGGCCCAGGGTCATCACCACCGTGCCCGCCAGGGCCGTGTAGAACAGCATCGTCCAGGTGTTCTCGGTGGGCGACAACTGCCGGGTCTGGAGCTGATAGACGGTGTAGCAGGCCGCCGCGCCGAGGGCGAGCAACACGCCCTCCAGGGACAGCCCGCTGCCGGGCCGGGCCACCATCAGCATGCCGGCGAATCCCGCCAGCATCGCGATCCAGCGTGCCGCGCCCACCTTCTCGCCGAGCACCGGACCGGCCAGCAGGCCCACGGCCAGCGGCGAGACGAAGATGATCGCCGTGGTTTCGGCCAGCGGCATGACCCGGAAGGCGGCCATGCACAGCGCCGTGGTGGCGACCAGCAGCAGTGCCCGGATCGTCAGGGCCACCGGTTTCCCCGTGGCGACGAGCCTCCAGCGCATCGACGGGGCCAGGAAGGCCAGCATCAGCAGGCAATGGACCACGTAGCGCACCCAGACGAGGACGGCGACCGGATAGGTCCGGGACAGGTGCTTGGAGGTGGCGTCCAGCGCCGCGAAGCACATGACGGCCAGCAGCATCAGGACGATGCCGCGCAACGCCGCGGGAAGGCGCTCCACGGAGGGGCGGTGGCGACCGTCAGCCGCCCGCCGGGGCGGGGGCCGGCGCGCCGGCGGGCGGCGCGGCGGGCTTCTTCGCGGTCCCGATGACCAATTTGACGGGCACGTCGCGGCCCTCGGTCTCCACCTTCTCGGGGGGCGCCACGCCCAGCCGGTCGGCCGGGGCTCCGGCGGCCTTCATCGCCGCCACGGTCGCCTCGCCGCGCGCCCTGGCCAGGGCGAGCAGCCGGTCCTCGCCGACCGCCTCCTTCTGGCGGAGGCGGTCGTAGAGCAGGCCGTGGAAGTCGGCGCCCTTCATGGACGACACCTCCGCCTCCTCCAGGGTCCGCTTTTCCCGGAACAGCCCGGTGAGGCGGGACACCATCTTGCCGGTGGTGCTCTCCTCCAGCTGGCCCGGATTGGCCTTGCGGAAGCCCTCCTTCAGGGCCGCCAGCTCGCCGCCGCCGAACCGGTCGGCGAACACGTCTTCCAGCGCGGCCTGCACCTTGGGCTGCCGCGTCGAGATGGGGCCGGGATCGGCATCGCCCTCCACCGGCTGGCCGATCTTCGCCGCGATCGTGCGGCGCAGCTGCCGGTCCTGCAGTGCGACCCGGTCGGTCTCGGCATGGACGCCGTGGACGGTGATCGCCAGCCCGGGCCGCTTGTTCAGGGCGCCGGCCAGGCGCACGAGCTTCTCCCGCTCCGGCGGCGTCAGCTTCGGTTCGCCCGCCTCGAAGGCGATGTTCTCGAACTTCTCGCTGCCGCCGAACAGGGCGCCCAGGGCGCGGAAGGGGGCGGTGACGATCTTGGTCACCACATTGACGATGGCCTTCCAGACGATCTGGCCGTAGCTGAACTGGGGATCGTCCAGGCTGCCGGACACCGGCAGGCCCAGGTCGATGCGGCCGTCCGAGTCCTGCAGCACCGCGATGGCCAGGTCCAGGGGGAGATCCCGCGCCCCCGGCACCTCGACCCGCTCGCCCAGGGTCAGCTGGTCCATGACGACCTGGTTCTCGCCCTGGAGCTGGCGCTTCTTGATCCTGTACTCCAGGTCCAGGGACAGCTTGCCGGAGGCGATCTTCCGGCCCGCGAAGGTCGCCGTGTAGGGCGTCATGCGGGTCATCTCGACGTTGCGGAAGACCACCTTCAGGTCCATGAATTCCGTCGGCCGGAAGAAGTCGAGCTGGCCGACGACCCGCGCCAGGCCGTAGTCGTCCACCTGCCCGTCCAGTTCCACCTGACCCGGGGCACCCGGACGGGACGAGATGCCGACGATGGCACCCTGGAGGCCGTGGATGCGCGTGGCGAAGGGAAATGCCAGGGACTCGTCGGCGAAATCCATTTCACCGTTGCTGATCCGCAACCGGTCGATGTTCAGCACCGGCCCGCCCGGGTCCGTGGGGTTGGCATTGGCATCGGCGGTCGGCGGCGTCGGTGCCGGTGCCGCCGCTCCGGCGGCGGGGGGGGCCTCCGCCGCCGGCGGTGGCGTCGGGGGGGCCGGCCGGCGCAGGGCCCTCTGCACGTTCACCGACTTGTCCTTGGCGATCAGCAGCTTCGTGTCCAGTCCGTCGAGGGCGAGTTCGGCGATGTCGATGGCCGCGGGGGAGACGCTCAGCGTGCCGGTGGCCAGGGAGTTCCAGGCGACGAAGGTTTCCCGGCTCGCGGCGTCCACCACCTGCAGTTCCTTCAGGGCCAGGCCGCCCTTGTAGGCGTAGCCCCTGGGTCCGTAGCTCGCCCTGCCCTGGGCGGACAGGCGTCCCCCGGCGATCTCCAGCGCAGTGGCGGCCCCCAGGTAGGGCTGCATGGGTTTCAGCGACAGGTCGGCAAGCCGGACCGCCAGGTCGGCCGCGGCGTCGGCCGGCACGGCCCTGCCCTCGGCCTCCAGCCGTCCGCCGCCCGCCACCGAGAGCGCGGCCTTCACGGGAACTGCCGCCTTCAGGTCGTCGCTGATGCCTTCGGCATGGAATCCGATGTCCTTGAGGGCCAGTTCGGCGGCGGGCGAAACCGTTTCGTCGCGGAAGGCGGCCTCGAAGCCATCGGCATCGAAGCGGGCCACCTTGAAATGCCAGGGGCTCGCGGCAGCGGCCGGCGGCTTGGCGCCGGCCCCCCGGGCGGAGGCCGCCGCGGCCGGGCGCAGGGCCTCCAGCAGCGCGATGTTCCCCTGCCTGTCCCGGGCGGCCGCGACCCTTCCCCGTTCCAGCGCGATCCGTTCCGCGACGACGCGGCGGGCGGCCAGATCGATGCCGGCGCCTTCCACGGCCAGCCGGCCGAGGGCGAACAGGGGCAGCTTGCCGCCGGCCAGGCGCAGCCCGTCCGCCGTCAGGGCGAGCTTTTCGGCCGCTGCGGCGGGCGCTCCCTCGCCCACCTCCGCCCGCGCGGCGAAGGATACGGCCAGCTTGTCCAGGTCGACGGCGAGGGGTGCCGCGAAGCTCTCGTCGGCCAGGTGGAGCGCCAGGCCGTCCAGCGCGAAGCGGGCCAGTTCGAGCTTCCACGGCGCGCCGCCCGCGGCGGCCGCCGGCTTTTCCGGCTGCGCCGGCGTGGATGGCTTCAGCCAATCCTGCAGGTCCAGGCGGCCGTCGGCGCGGCGCCGCAGGTCCAGCCGGCCGCCGCCCAGGGTGATCTCCCCGATGGCGAGGGTCCGGCCCGCCAGGTCGAAGCGGCCGTCCTTCATCTCGATGCGGTCCAGGGCGACGGCCGGCGCCGTCGCCTGCTCGCCCTTCAGCGCGAGCCCGTCGATGCCCGCCGCGAGCCGCTCGATGGTCAGTCGGGTGACGCCCCTGGCATAAGCGGCCTGGTAGGCGAGGGACAGCCGGGCGATGCCTTCCGGCGCGGCGATGCGCAGGTGGCGCTGGAAGTAGGGGGCCAGGCGGGCCAGGGCCACCTGGGTCACGGCGAGTTCGCCCGAGGCCGCGATGGGGTTCAGGCTCGCCTGCCCCTGCCATTCGACGCGGGCCCCGAAGGCGGTGGTCGCGGCGAGGCGGTGGCGCCCCCGGTCGTCCGGGAGGCTGGACAGGTCGGCGAGTTCCAGGTCCAGCGGCTCGATCCGGGTCTCGAAGGCCGGGGAGACCGTGCGGTCCGCGAAGGCCACGTGCCCGCCGGTGACGGACAGGAGGTCGATGTCGAAGCGGGGCAACGGCTCGTCGGGTTTCTCCTCCTTGGGTTTCAGGGCATCCAGGAAGGCGCTCCAGTTGAGCCGGCCCTCCGGCAGGAGCACCACCGTCGCCCGGGGTTCCGCGAGGCGCACCGATTCGAGGGCCACGGTCCGGCGGAACAGGCCGGCGGCGTTGAGGTCGACGACGAGCTCCCTGAAGCCCAGCAGTTCCTGGTCGTCCGGCTGGGCGAGCCGGAGGCCTCCGATGCGCAGGGTCAGGGTCAGCGGATTGAAGGCCAGCTCCGCGATGGCCAGCCGGTGCCCCGTCTTCTCGGCCACGAAGCGCTCCGCCTGGGAACGAATGATGGACGGCAGGGCCAGGGCGGCGAAGACCAGCCAGGCGAGCAGCAGCCCGCCGACGACGAGGACGGGCTTCTTCCAGCGAGAGGGAGCGGGAGCGGACATGGGCGTGCGGCTTGCGGAACCTGAAAAGTCGATTCTAGCTCGCCGGTATCACGGGGTCCCGGGCCGCGGATTCCGCCGCGGGCCGCTTCGCGCCGGGCCGGGCTCCGGCCGTCCGCCCGCCGGGATTCCGGGCCGGGAGCGGGCCCCTAGGCTCCGGGCACCCAGGTGTTGAACACGTGCCGGGCGCTATCGACCAGTTCCCCGGCCGTCATGCCGACGGGTCCCGTGCCGGCGGCGACCAGCCACTCGGCGGCCTCGCCGTGCAGGTGCACCGCCGCGGCCAGGGCCGCATCCGCCGGCCAGCCCTGGGCGAGCAGCGCAACGACGATGCCGGTCAGGACGTCGCCGCTGCCCGCCGAGGCGAGCCCGGGATTGCCGCCCCCATTGATGGACCAGGTCCCTCCGGCCGTGGCGACGATGCTACCGGTGCCCTTGAGGACGGTCCCGGCGCGGAACCGGCGGGCGATCTCCAGGGCGGCGGCCAGCCGGTCCGCCTGGACTGACGCGGTATCCGTGCCCAGCAGGCGCGCCGCCTCGGCCGGGTGCGGCGTCAGCAGCGTGGCCGCCCGGCGCCGGACCAGCGTCCGGCCCAGGGACGGATGGGCGGCCAGCAGGTTCAGGGCATCCGCATCGAGGACCAGGGGCAGGTCGGTGGCGATCGCCCCGCGCAGCAGTTCCAGGGCGGCATCCGAGTCGCCCAGGCCGGGCCCCACGGCCAGGGCGGTGGCCAGCGACAGCACGTCGCGGGCCTCCCGCAGCATCAATTCCGGCTGTACCGGGTCCACGGGCAGGCGTTCCAGCATGCCGACATACACCCGCCCGGCTCCCAGCTTCAGGGCGGCCCGTCCGGCCAGCAGGGCGGCCCCGGCCATGCCCGGCGCGCCGCCGAGGATGCCGGCGCTGCCGAAGGTGCCCTTGTGGCTGTTGCGCGGACGCGGCCGCAGGTGGTCGCGGAAGGCGCCGCGCTCCAGGACGCGCCCGCCGGCTGCGGCCAGGTCGGCCGCCAGGCCCAGGTCGGCCACCGTGACGGTCCCGCAATGGTCCGGGCCGTCCAGGGTCAGCAGTCCCGGCTTCAGCGCGATGAAGGAGAGGGTCCGGTCGGCGCGCACCGCCCGGCCGAGGGCACGCCCGGTTTCCGAATCCAGGCCGCTCGGGATGTCCAGCGCCAGCACGGGACAGCCGAGTCCCTCCATGCGTTCGGCGAGTCCCGCATGGCGTCCCTCCAAAGGACGGGTCAGGCCGATCCCGAACAGGGCGTCCACGGCGATCGAATAGGTTCCGGACGGGATCGCGTCGTGGCAGTGGCCGCCCATGCATTTCCACATTTCCAGGGCACCGGCCGCATCGGGCGGCAGGCGCGCCGGATCGCCGGCCAGGACGACCACCGGGCCATGGCCGCGTTCCTTGAGCAGGCGCGCCGCCACCAGGCCGTCGCCGCCGTTATTGCCGGGTCCGCAGACGACCAGGGGCGGTTCCCGGCGGTCCTCGATCCGGTCGAGGATCGCTTCGGCCGCCGCCGCGCCCGCCCGCTCCATCAGGGGCGGATCGTCGGCGGCGTGGCGTGCTTCCAGGGCGCGCAGTTCGGGGAGGCGGAGGATGGGCTTCATGATGTCGTCGTGGGCAGGTCGGGCAGCGGCCGGATGGCATAGCCGGCGCCTTCCAGACCCCGGCGCAACGCGGCCGCGACGGCCACCGCCTCGGCGTTGTCCCCGTGCACGCAGATGCTGTCGATGGCGGTCGGCAAGCGCTTGCCCGACAGGGAGACCAGGGCCCCTTCCTCGAGCATCCGCAGCACGTGGGCCAGGCTCGCCGCGGCCCCGTGGACGAAGGCGCCGGGGCGGCCGCGCGGCACGAGCTGGCCGTCGTCGGTGTAGGCCCGGTCGGCGAAGACCTCGACGGCGACGCGACATCCGGCCTCGCGCCCGGCCGCCAGCAGTTCCGAGCAGGCGGGGGCCAGCAGGATCAGCGCCGGGTCCACGGCCCGCACGGCGCGGGCGATGGCTGCCGCGACGGGCCGCTCGGCGCAGGCCACGTTGTTCAGGGCCCCGTGGGGCTTTACGTGGCTGACCCGGGCGCCCTCCATCGCCGCGATGCCGGCCAGGGCGCCGACCTGGTAGGCCACCAGGGCCTCGATTTCGCGCGGCGCCATGTCCAGGCGCCGGCGACCGAAACCCTGCAGGTCCGGGTAGGAAGGGTGGGCGCCGATGGAGACGCCCCGCGCCACCGCCGCCGCCACGCTGCGGCGCATGACTTCCGGATCGCCGCCGTGGAAACCGCAGGCCAGGTTGGCCGAGGCCACCACGCCGAGCAGGGCCTCGTCGGCTCCCATGGTCCAGGCGCCGAAGCTCTCGCCCAGGTCGGCATTCAGGTTGATGGATTTCGGTTCGGCGGCGGCCATGGCGGTAGTCGGGCAGGGCGGCGGTGATTCCGGAAGGAAGTGTAGCGCGTGGAAGGGACGGCGTCCCGGCCACCCCCGCACCGGACGTCCTGCCTCGAATTCGGTGTAGGGTTCCACCTGTCCCGCGACCCTTCCGAGATCCTGCCGAGCCCATGCGCGTCCTGTCCCTGATCCCCCCGATGACGCAGCTCAACGTGCCCTACCCGTCGACGGCCTACCTGACGGGTTTCCTGCGCGCGCAGGGCGTGGACGCGGTACAGGAGGACCTGGCCCTGGCCCTGGTCCTGCGCCTGTTCTCGCCGGAAGGGCTGGCGCAGGTCGCGGCGTGCGTCGAGGCGCTGCCGGCGAAGAAGCGCGGGCACAGGGCGAAGGCCTTCGTCGAACGTCTCGACGCCTATGCGGCAACCATCGGCCCGGCGATCGGCTTCCTGCAGGGCCGCGACCCCAGCCTGGCCCACCGGATCGCCGGGCGCGCCTTCCTGCCCGAGGGATCCCGGTTCCAGGCCCTCGAGGTCTACGTGGATCCGGAAGGCGGCGACCCCCTGGCCTGGGCCTTCGGGGCCCTGGGCTTGCAGGATCGGGCCCGGCACCTGGCGACCCTCTACCTGGACGACATCGCCGACGTGCTGCGCGAGGCGGTGGATCCGCGCTTCGAGTTCGTGCGCTATGCCGAATCCCTGGTCCTCGGCCAGGCGGCCTTCGATCCGCTGGACCAGGCCCTGGCCGCCCCGGCGAACCTGGTGGATCGCACCCTGCAGGACCTGGCGGCCGAGGCCGTGGCGCGCCACCGGCCCGGACTGGTGCTGGTGTCCGTCCCCTTTCCCGGTGCCGTGTACGGCGCCTTCCGCATCGCCCAGGCCGTCCGGCGGGCCGCCCCCGGGGTGCCCCTCGTCCTGGGCGGCGGGTACGTGAACACGGAACTGCGCCGGCTGTCCGAGCCGCGGGTGTTCGACCACTTCGATTTCGTCTGCCTCGACGCCGGCGAGCGGCCGCTGCTGGCCCTGCTCGATCACCTGGCCGGCGGCCGGCCGGTGGAGGGGCTCGTGCGCACCTTCGTGCGGGTCGGCGGGGAAGTCCGGTACGTGGATGCCGGTGAACCCGACCTGCCCTTCGCCCAGGTCGGCACGCCGACCTGGGACGGACTGCCCCTGGACCGCTACCTGTCGCTGCTCGACATGCTGAACCCGATGCACGGGCTCTGGTCGGAGCGGGGCTGGAACAAGCTGACCGTGGCCCACGGCTGCTACTGGAAGAAATGCAGCTTCTGCGACACCGGGCTCGACTACATCGCCCGCTACGACCCCCTCGACGCCCGCGTCCTCGCCGACCGCATCGACGCCGTGATCGCCGAGACCGGACAGACGGGCTTCCATTTCGTCGACGAGGCGGCGCCGCCGAAGGCGCTGTCGGCCCTGGCCGGGGAACTGGAAAGGCGGGGCCGGGCGATCTCCTGGTGGACCAATATCCGCTTCGAGAAGTCCTTCACCCCCGGACTCTGCGCCCGGCTCGCGGCGAGCGGCTGCATCGCCGTCTCCGGGGGGCTGGAGGTGGCCTCCGACAGGCTGCTGGCGCTGATGCAGAAGGGGGTGTCGGTGGACCAGGTGGCGCGGGTCACCCATGCCTTCAGCGAGGCCGGCATCCTGGTCCATGCCTACCTCATGTACGGCTTCCCGACCCAGACGGTGCAGGACACGGTGGATGCCCTCGAGTACGTGCGGCAGCTCTTCGCGGCGGGCTGCATCCAGTCCGGCTTCTTCCACCGGTTCGCATGCACCGTGCATTCCCCGGTGGGCCGCCACCCGGAGCGCTACGGCATCACGCTGAAACCCCTGCCCGCGGGCGGCTTCGCCCGCAACGACGTGCGCTTCACCGACCCGACGGGCGCCGACCATGCCGCGCTGGGCGTCGGCCTCAACAAGGCGCTGTACAACTACATGCACGGCCTCGGACTCGATGAGGACGTGCGCGCCTGGTTCGACCGGCCCGTGCCGCGCAGCCGGGTGCCGCGGCACGCCATTTCCCGGGCCCTGGGCGGGCGGGCCGGGACGGCGGCCGGCGCCTGAGCCGCGCGGGCCGGACCTGGATCTTCCGGCCGGCACACGACGGGCGACCTGCGCGCGCGGCCCTCAGGCGGCGTCGCGGGGCCGCAGCAGGTTCAGGATGCGCAGGGCCGCCTGGGCGCCGCCGAAGCCGTTGTCGATGTTCACCGCCACGACCCCCGGCGCGCAGCTTCCCAGGGCGCTGTGGAAGGCCAGGTGGCCGCCGCTGCCGACGCCGTAGCCGACGGAGGTGGGCACGGCGATGACCGGCGCGCTGACGAGTCCGGCGAGCACGCTGAAGAGGGCGCCCTCCATGCCCGCCACGGCAACCACGACCCGGTGCTCCCGGATCTCCTCCAGGCGGGCCATCAGGCGCCAGAGCCCCGCCACGCCCACGTCGGCGATCTGCCGGGCACCGACCCCGGCGAACTGCAGCGTGCGGCCCACCTCGCGCGCCACCGGGGCGTCCGACATGCCGGCGCTGACCACCGCCACGTGGGCGTCGGGGGCATGGGGCGCCGGGCCCAGGATGGCGGTCCGCGAGACCTCGTCGTAATCCAGGGCATCCCGGCTCGCGGCCGGCAGCCGGCCGAAGACCTCCGTGGACAGCCGGGTGACCAGCAGGCGGCGCGATTGCGCGGCGGCGTTCTCCAGGATGCCGGCGAGGCAGGCGACCGTCTTGCCCTCCGCGAACACGGCCTCGCACAGGCCGGTGCGCGCCTCGCGCTCCCAGTCCATGACCGCCTGCACGTCGGGGAATTCAGCCGGCATCGACGAAGGCGGAACCCTGGCGGTAGGGCACGATCGCCCGGAAGGGCAGGTCCGTTTCGCCGCACAGGCGGCGCGCCTTCTCCTCAAGGGCCGGCGCGAGGGTTTCGTCGATGGCCTCCTTGACCTCGACGAAGACGCCCTGGGCGCGGATGCGGACCCGCACGGTGATCCGGTCCCCGAGGGCCTCGCGGAATTCCGATTCGAGCCGGTCGATGAAATCCAGTTCGCCGGCCCGGATGGGCATGCCGGTTTCCACGCGGCTGGCCAGGCAGGGCTGGGCGGGCAGTTCCGCGCAGTCCAGGCCGTGATGCCGGGCGATGATCCGGATGTCGCGCTTGGCGATGCCGCTTTCCACGAAGGGATGCACCACGCCGTGCTCCGCGGCGGCCTTCAGGCCCGGGCGGTAGTCGGAAAGGTCGTCCCGGTTGGTTCCGGAGGCGATGGGGCGGTCGGTGATCGTCCGGATGGTGCCGTAGAGATTGGTCTTGCAGTAATAGCAGCGATCGTAGGGATTCGCGACGTAGTTGGGGTCCGCCATCTCTCCGGCCACCAGTTCCCGGAGTTCCCAGCCCTGGGCTTCGGCGTGCCGGCGTACCCGGACGGTCGCCGCCGGCGGCACCGCCGGCGATACCGCGTGGACGATCAGCGGCGGGACGCCCATGACCTTCCGGGCCACGGTGGCGAGGGTCAGGCTGTCCACGCCGCCGCTCACGGCGATGGCCAGCGCGGGATAGCCCTGGAGGACGCCGGTCAGGCGCCGTTCGATCTCCACAACCTCGTGCTTCATGGTGAACCTTCCTCCGTCTGCCTGCGCGCCCGTCGCTCGAAGAGGTCGCCGGCGGGCGCCAGGTCGTCGCTTTCGACCTTGCGCGTGCGTAGGCCCTTCGGGCGGATGACTTCCTTGATCCGCAAGCCCCCCTCGGAACGCCGGTGATGGCGCTTCAGGACCACCCGGTTCATCGTGGAATAGCGGAAACCGATGGTGGAGGTCTCGTGGAAGACGGCCTCCACGCAGTCGTCCAGGTAACCCGGTTCCACCAGCATCCGGAAACTGGTGACGGGACGGCCCTTCTTGCCCTGGCCGGCCAGCAGCACCAGGTCGAGGATGCCGTCGAGGGCCCGCAGCCGCGTCGCGGCGATGCCGATCTCCTCGCCCGTCATGTCGTCCACGTCGAACTCCAGGGCAATGACGTCGTCGGCCTCGAAGGCATCCTCGTGGTCCGGGTCGAAGGCCAGCACGCGCAGGACGTTGGCGACGCCGGCCAGGTCCCGCGACCCGGCGCCGTAGCCCGATGCGACCAGCATCCCGGCGGGCTTGCGGCGGCAGTGCTCCGGCGGCACCAGGTAGCGGAGGATGGCGGCGCCGGTGGGCGTCACCCGTTCCCCGGGCACGGCATCCGCGTGCCACGGGTAGCCTTCCAGGATGCGGGCGGTGGCGGGGGCCGGCACGGGCAGCCATCCATGGGCCGTCTTCACGCGGCCGCTGCCCAGCGGCAGGGCTTCCAGGCTCCAGGTCACGGTGCCGAGGGCGGCGACGATGCTGCCCGCCGCCACCACGTCCATCAGGGAATCGAAGCCGGCCAGTTCATGGAAATGCACGTCGTCGAGGGGCTGGTCGTGGATGCCGGACTCGGCCCGGGCCAGGATCTCCAGGATGCCGAGCGCGTGCATGGCCGTGGCGGCGGGCAGGCCCGCCCCTTCGATCCGCGCCCGCAGCGAGCGGTAATCGCCGTCCGGGGCTGCGGCATGGGCGCCCCCGCCGGCCGGCACGGCGGCCGGTCCGTTGCCGGCCCGGGGCGCGGGGCGGTACGGCCGGGCCTCCCGGGCCTCGCCCCGGTCGGCGGCGGCGGGCTCGCCGGCATCCCCTTCCCCGGCGGGCGGTCCGGCCGCGGTCCCCTCGGCGCCGGGGAGCGAGAAATGCGTCGCCGATATGCCGTGCCGCATGACGCGCCGGACGCCGGGTTCGCCGGCCTCCGGCGGCAGGACCGCCGCCACGTCCGCCAGGACCGGATCCCGGAATTCCGGGAACGCGTCCAGCACCGCCGCGACGAACATGTCGCCGGCGATACCCCCGACGGGTTGGAGGTGCAGGTGGCGGGCGCTCATGCCGGGCCGCGGGTCCCCCGCACCAGGGCGATGTGTTCCCGGAATCCTTCCGCCAGGCTGTAGTCCGGCGCCCAGCCCAACTCCCGGCGGGCCGCCGAGTCGTCGTAGGCCAGGGGATAGGGGTTGCTGGAGGCCGCCGCCGTGGCATCGAAGGCGATGTCGGCCTCGGGGCAGACTTCCCGCGCCACCGCCATGGCCTCGCGGACGGAGTACAGGCCGCCCATGATGTTGTAGCCGACCCGGGGCAGGTCGTCCCGGTCCAGCACCAGCAGCAGGGCCTTGCAGGCGTCCTTCACGTACAGCCAGTCGCCCTTCTCCTCGGGGAACCCGATGCGCAGGGGCTCCCGGCGGGCCAGGGCATCGAGCAGCTTCGACGAATAGGCGGCCGTGATGCCGTTCTCGCGCCCCGGGCCATAGACCCAGGGAAAGCGCACCGCGCCGACCTGCAGTCCGTGCTTCGTCCTGTACCAGCGCAACAGGTGCTCGCAGGCGAGCTTGGTCTGGCCGTAGATCGTGGCCGGCTCCTTGACCGCGTCATCGGCCACCGGTTCCGGCAGGCCCCGGCCGAAGACGGAGATGGAACTGGTGAACACGAAGCGCTGCAATCCGGCGGCGAGCCCCGCATCGAGCAGGAACTGGGTGGACCGGAAGTTGATCTCCCAGCCGCGCAGCGGGTTTTCCTCGCAGGGTGCGGCGAGCCAGGACACCAGGTGGATCACCGCCTCGGGCCGCTGGCCCAGCATGATCTTGTAGACCTCCTCGGCCCGCGACACGTCCAGCCGGTGCCAGGAGATTCCGGCCGCCGGCGCCGCATCCCGCGGCGGCTGCAGGTCGGTGGCGACGACCTCGTGGCCCCGCCCGGCCAGCATGGGGACCAGATAGCGCCCGATGAATCCGGCGGCGCCGGTGACGAGGATCTTCACGATTGTTCCTCCCGGCCGGCCCAGAACTGCCTAACCGCCTGCCACATCACCGAGGTGTCCGTCGCCCCGTACCCCTGGGCGAGGGCCGCCCGGTTCAGGAAGTCGACGGCGCGGCCCACGACCAGCGGTGCGCCGGCCGCCTCCGCCATCTCCAGGCCCAGGCGCACGTCCTTGACCAGCAGGGAAACGGTGAAGGTCGGGTCGGCGTAGCGCTCCTCGGCGATCCGGCCGCCCAGTTCCCGGAACAGGTTGCTCACCGTCCCCGCCTGGCTGGCGGTGATGATCTCGTAGAGCCGGCCCGGCGCGATGCCGACCTGCTCGGCGACGGCCATCATCTCGGCGGTCATCGCGTTGATGGCGCCGAACATGAGCTGGTTCAGCAGCTTCACCTTGTGGCCGGCACCGGAATCCCCCACGTGCACGATGCTTCCGGCGATCATCCCGAGGAGCGGCCTGACTTCGTCCAGCACGGCGGCGTCGCCCCCCGCCGGAATGGCCCATTTCCCGACCGTGGAGGGCCGCCCGAGCACCGGCGCGTCCACGTAGCCGATGCCGGCCCTTCCTGCCGCCGTGGCCATGGCGACGGTGTTCTCCGGAGAACTGGTGCACATGTCGATGATGACGCTGCCGGCGCCCAGCGTCGTCAGCAGGCCGCCGGGCCCGGCGACGCATTCCGCGATCTCCGCCGGTCCGGGCAGGAAGAGGACGACCCAGTCGCAATGGCGCCCGAGATCGGCCACCGTGTCCGACATCGCCACGCCGGCCTGGGCGGCGGCCGCCGCGCATCCGGCGAAGGCGTCGTAACCCCGCACCGGGATTCCGGCTTCGATCAGCCGGCCGGCCACGGTGCGGCCCATGACGCCGGTGCCGACGATTCCCACGCGCTTCATGGCTTTCCTTCCTCGCTACGGGACGCCGGTCCCCTCACTTCTTCCGCAGGTGCACGGCCGCGCCGCCCGAATAGCACTCGGGGGTGCAGAGGATGCGCGGGTCGTCCCCGACGTACCGGGTCGCCAGCTTCATGGCCTCGGCGAAGGTCGCCACCGGAATGTAGCCCATGCC
>JAEUNJ010000227.1 GCA_016791145.1 Rhodocyclaceae bacterium
AGCAGGCGCAGAGCCTGGTGCAGTCGGTGGGGATGTTCAAGCTGGCGGAAGGGGGGGCGAACCTGCCTGCGCCGGCGCTGCGGGATGCGACGCCGAAGCGGCTGGCGAACGCCGGGGGCGGGAAGGCGGCGCCGGCGAAGGCGCCGGCGAAGAAGCTCCCGCCCGCCCATCTCGCCGACACCGAGGATGAATGGGAAGAGTTTTGAACAAGCCCTTGCCCGGGGTGACCTCCCCTTCCGGCCTCAGGGCCAGACCGCCGGCGACCCCGGCGGCGCAGCCGGCCGCCGGAGGCACCACGCCGCCACCGGACCGGGAATTCGCCTTTGGTCCGGCCGATTTCGAACGCATACGCAAGCTCATCTACGCCCAGGCCGGAATTTCCCTGGCACCGGTGAAGCAGGACATGGTCTACAGCCGCCTGGCGCGGCGGTTGAGGGCCCTCGGGATGAGTCGGTTCAGCGACTACATCGACCACCTGGAGAAGGGTGACGAGGCGGAATGGGAAACCTTCGTCAATGCGCTGACGACCAATCTCACGGCCTTCTTCCGTGAAGCCCATCATTTCGACATCCTGCTGCGGACGCTTCGGGAGCGCACCCACCGGCCCCTGCGCATCTGGTGCTCCGCCGCCTCCACCGGCGAGGAGCCTTACTCCCTCGCCATCACGGCCTGCGAAGCGTTCGACAGCCTGACGCCTCCGGTCCGGATCCTGGCCAGCGACATCGACACCAACGTGCTGGCAAAGGGGGAGAAGGGCGTATATCCGATGGAACGCGTGGACCGGCTGTCGCCGGAACGGCTGCGCCGCTTCTTTCTCAGGGGTGCCGGCGCCCAGGCGGGTCAGGCCCGGGTGCGCCCCGAGTTGCAGCAGCTGATCCGCTTCACCCGCATCAACCTTCTGGACCCGCGGTGGCCGGCTGTCGAAGGGCCTCTCGACGCGATCTTCTGTCGCAACGTGATGATCTACTTCGACAAGCCGACCCAGTACGCCATCCTGAAAAAGTTCGCCCCGCTGCTCCGGGATGACGGCCTGCTGTTCGCCGGGCATTCGGAGAGCTTCCTGCACGCGGCGGATCTGTTCAAGTCATTGGGCAGGACGGTCTACGAACGCGCGGATCGGGTCGGAGGCGGGGGGCGGGGCCCCCACAAATGAACGACGAGCTCGGTTTCGTCGAGCACCTCGCCGGCAACCGCTACTTCGACAAGAGCTTCGAACTTGAGGCGGTCAAGGTCCTGCCCGGCGAATACTTCGTCAGCACCACCGAGATGCTGATGGTCACCGTGCTCGGCTCCTGCGTCTCGGCCTGCATCCGGGACCGGGAGAAGGGCATCGGCGGCATGAACCATTTCATGCTGGCCGATTCGGGAGACGGAGGTGCCCTCTCCGCCTCGGCCCGCTATGGCACCTACGCGATGGAGGTGCTGATCAACCACCTGCTCAAGCTCGGCGCGCGCCGGGGCCAGATGGAGGCCAAGGTGTTCGGCGGCGGCCGCGTCATGGCGTCGCTGGCGAGCTCCAACGTGGGCGAGCGCAACTCCGATTTCGTGATGCGTTACCTGCAGGTCGAAGGCATCGACGTGGCGGCCTCGGACCTGATGGGGAATTTCCCGCGCAAGATCTATTTCTTCCCGGCCACCGGCCGGGTTTTGGTGAAGAAGCTCGTCCGGATGCACAACGACACCCTGATCAAGCGCGAGAAGGAGTACGCCGCGCGCCTGACGGAGGCGCCGGTGGCGGGCGACATCGAGTTGTTCGGTTGAGGACAAGACAGTGGCGATCAAGGTGCTCGTGGTGGATGATTCGGCCCTGATGAGGGCGCTGCTCACGGAGATCATCAACGGCGCGCCGGACCTGGAGGTCGTCGGCGCCGCCCCGGATGCGATGGCGGCCCGCGAGATGGTGAAGACTCTCAACCCCGACGTCATGACCCTCGACGTGGAGATGCCGCGCATGGACGGGCTCGAGTTCCTGTCCCGTGTCATGCGCCTGCGCCCGATGCCGGTGGTCATGATCTCATCCTTCACGGACCGTGGGTCCGAGGTGACGCTGCAAGCCCTGGAACTGGGCGCGGTCGATTACATCCCGAAGCCCCGGGCCGAGAGCGTCGCGGTCTTCCAGAACAGCGCCGAGGAGATCCGCGAGAAGATCCGCGCGGCCTGCGGCGCGCGCGTTCGCGCATTGCCCGTCCGCGCCGCGACGCCTCCCCAGCCTCCCCGGGTCCCGGCCTCGAGCGGCCTGTCGACCGCCGGCATGGCGGGAAGGCTGATCGCCATCGGTGCTTCCACCGGGGGAACCGAGGCGATCCGCGAAGTGCTCGAGGCCCTGCCGCCGGACATTCCGGGCGTGGTGATCGTCCAGCACATGCCGGAGAGCTTCACGCCCTCCTTCGCCAAGCGCCTGGACAGCGCTTCCCGCCTCACCGTGGTCGAGGCCCGCGGCGGGGAGCGGGTGCTGCCGGGTCACGCGTACCTCGCACCGGGCCATTCCCACCTGCTGGTCCGTCGGGAGGGCACCGGTTACGTGACCGAATTGTCCAAGGCGGAACCGGTGAATCGCCACCGGCCGGCTGTGGACGTGCTGTTCCAGGCGGTGGCTGCCCACGCGGGTGCGAACGCGATCGGGGTCATCCTCACCGGAATGGGAAAGGACGGCGCCCAAGGATTGCTGGAGATGAGGCAGCGGGGCGCCTGGACCATCGGGCAGGATGAGTCCACCTGCGTCGTCTATGGCATGCCGCGGGAGGCCGCCCGGGTGGGGGCCCTCGACGACGTGGCCCCGCTCGGCGACGTGGCGGCCAGGATCGTCGCACGCCTGAGGGCGGCGCGTCCATGAACCCGCGGCGTTATACTGGAATCAAGTAGGAGGGCCAAAACGATGCAGGCCAGTTTGACCGTTGCCGAAGGACGTGCCGTCATTCGGCTGCAAGGGAGGTTCGATTTCAATGCCCACCGCGAGTTCCGCGAGGCCACCGAGCGGGCGTTGCGGGAGGCCGGCGCGAAGGAATTGCGCGTGGATCTGGCCGATGTGGAGTATCTCGACAGTTCCGCCCTCGGCATGCTGTTGATGCTGCGCGACAAGGCCAAGGCCGCCAACCAATCAGTGAGCCTAGCAAATTGCAAGGGAGCCGTGCGTCAGGTGCTCGACATCGCCAACTTCGGCAAGCTGTTTACGATCGTCTGACGAGCGGCGAGGTCCGCGAAGGCGTCGGCGGGCCGGCGGCAAGCGCGCTGGTTCATGATTTTCCACGGATGGCCGTTATTGTCCGTGGTACTTGCGGGCTTGTCATGTCGCAGCAGCAATCCGGCGCGGCCGGGGTGGGATTCTGGTACCGGGGCGGCTAGACCCCGCGGAGGAGCGAGAAATGGCAAGTGGTCGGGTTATGCTGGTTCACGGAGCGGCAGGCGTGGGCGTGGCCGTGGCGGGCCTCGGGGCGGTTCACCTGTCCGGGGCGAGTCCGGGCGCCGGTGCGGTCGCGCTGCTGATCCTCCTGGGCCTGGTGGTGGCGGTCGTACCGACCCTGGTCGTCAGGGCGCTGATCACCGGCCCGGCGGAACGCCTGCGCGAGACCATCGAGGCCACGCGCAACGACGGTGACCTGGCCCGCCGGGTGGCTGCGGCCGACGGCGGGGAAACCGCCGGCGCGGCCAGCGCCTTCAATGCGCTGATCGGGAGTTTCCAGGGCATCATCACCCGCATCGTCTTCAATGCCAAGCAGGTCGCCGATGCGGCCGAGAAGCTGATCAAGGACGCCGAGGGTGCCGCGAACAGCTCCCGCCAGCAGGCCGAAGCCGCCGATGCCGCGGCAGCGGCCGTCGCCGAAATGTCCGGCGGCGTGGCGGACGTGGCCCGCAACGCCGACGAAACGGCCGGCATCGCCCAGGCCGCCCGGGAACACTCCTCGCGCGGCGCGGCGATCGTCAGCCAGGCGTCGGCCGAGATCGACCGGATCGCCCGTTCCGTGGAGGAATCGGCGCGCGTCGTCGCGGCCCTCGGCGAACGGTCCGAACAGATCTCCGGCATCGTCAAGACCATCCACGACATTGCCGACCAGACCAACCTGCTGGCCCTGAACGCCGCCATCGAGGCGGCCCGGGCCGGCGAGCAGGGCCGGGGCTTCGCCGTCGTGGCCGACGAGGTGCGCAAGCTGGCCGAGCGGACCACCGCCGCCACCGGCGAGATCAGCACGGTGATTGCCGCCATCCAGTCGGAAACCCAGAGCGCCATCGCCAACATCCGCGAGGGGTCGAGCCTCGCCAGGACCGGCGCCGATCTGGCGCGCCAGGCGGCGGACGCGCTGGACATCATCAATCGCGGCGCCCAGGAGACCATGGAGAAGGTCGACCTGATCGCCAAGGCCATGGCGGAGCAGACGGCCAAGGCCCGGGACATTGCGGAACACGTGACCAGCATCATGGGCGCCGCGGAGAACAATCGGCAGGGCGCGGAACGGACCCTCGCCGAGGCGCGGAATCTGGATTACCTCGCGGTCAACCTGGAGGAGGTGGGGACGGTCTTCAAGCTGGGCGCCGGCGGCGAGGCCGCGATGAAGGTGCACGAACGCATGCCCGGCATCGTCCAGGAGGCGGCCCGCCTCGTCGGGCAGGCCTTCGAGCAGGCCGTCGGCAGGGGCGAGATCAAGCTGGAGGACCTGTTCGACCAGAACTACCAGCCGATCCCGAACACGAAGCCGCAGAAATTCCATACCCGCTTCGACACGCTGGCGGACAAGCTCCTGCCCGCCATCCAGGAGCCCTTCCTGGACCGTCACAAGGAAATCACGTACGCCATTGCCTGCGACCGTGGGGGCTACGTGCCTACCCACAACAACCGGTTCTGCCAGCCCCTGACCGGCGACGAGAAGCGGGATTTCGTCGGCAACCGGACCAAGCGCGTCTTCTCCGACCCCGTGGGGCGCCGCTGCGGCGCGCATCAGCAGCCGTTCCTGATCCAGACCTATCGCCGCGACACCGGCGAGATCATGCACGACATCTCGGCGCCGGTCCTCGTCCAGGGCCGCCACTGGGGCGGCGTCCGCATCGGCTACCGCACGGAATGACGGGGACGGCGGGCGGGGAAATATCGTAAGATTTGATGGATTTCCGGCCGACTCCGGGGAAAAGACAATGTCCGACCTGTTCAAGAACATCGAGGCACGCACCCGCCTGGCGGGCACCAACAAGCTGGAGATCCTCCTGTTTTCCCTCGGGAAGGACAACCGGACGGAGCGGCGGGAAACCTTCGGCATCAACGTCTTCAAGGTCCGC
>JAEUNJ010000160.1 GCA_016791145.1 Rhodocyclaceae bacterium
GACCACTGCGGCGACTGCCGGGCCTGCCTCGATGCCTGCCCCACCGGCGCCATTGTGGCACCCTGGCGGGTGGACGCCCGGCGCTGCATCTCCTACCTGACCATCGAGCTGAAGGGCGGCATCCCCGAGGACCTGCGGCCCCTGGTCGGGAACCGGATCTATGGCTGCGACGACTGCCAGCTCTGCTGCCCCTGGAACCGCTTTGCGCCGCTCACCCGTGAGGAGGATTTCGCCGTCCGCCACGGGCTGGACACCGCCACCCTGGTGGATCTCTTCGCCTGGAGCGAGGCCGAGTTCGAGGCGAAGCTCGCCGGCAGCGCGATCCGCCGCATCGGCTACGCCCGCTGGCTCAGGAACGTCGCCGTGGGCCTGGGCAACGCGCCCCGGGACCCGGCCGTCTCCGGGGCCCTGGCGACCCGCCGCGACCATCCGGACGACATGGTCCGCGAACACGTGCGCTGGGCCCTGGCCCGGCAATCCGGCCCGGGCGCGTGACTCCCCTACCGAGGTTGCAGGACACCGCCATGCCCCGCGCGCCCCTGACGATCCTCCATCGCGACGACGTCCTGGTGGCCATCGACAAGCCCGCCGGGTGGCTGGTCCATCGCAGCGACATCGACCGCCACGAAGCGCGCATTGCCGTCCAGGCGCTGCGCGACCAGCTCGGCCGACATGTCCATCCCGTGCATCGGCTGGACAAGGGGACCTCGGGCATCCTGCTCTTCGCCCTGGACCGGGAGACCGGGCGAGAACTGGGCCAGCAGTTCCGCGCCGGCCAGGTGCGCAAGACCTACCGGGCCGTGGTGCGCGGCTGGCCGCCGGAATCCGGCCGCATCGACCACCCGCTCTCAGGCATCGGGGACGGGTATGCGGACCGCCCGGCCGGCGGGGCACCCCGGCACGCGATCACCGATTTCCGGCGGCTGGGGACCGTGGAGCTGGACCACCGCATCGACCGTTATCCCACGACGCGCTACGCGCTGCTGTCGCTCCACCCGGTCACCGGCCGGCGCCACCAGCTCCGGCGCCACCTGAAGCACGTCTCGCATCCCATCATCGGCGACGCCACCTACGGGAAAGGCAGGCACAACCGCTTCTTCCAGGCCTCGTTCGATTGCCACCGGCTGCTGCTGGCCTGCGTGGAACTCTCCTTCCGGCATCCGGCGACCGGCGACCCGTGTTCCGTCACGGCGCCCCTGGGCGGCGAATTCGCGGCCTTGCTCGACCGTTTCGGCTGGCCCCGGGACATGGCGGACACCCGGCTTGTCCGAGACGCGGAAACGATGCCATGCCCTTGAGCCTGGGCCGGATCGCCAAGGCCCTGTTGAAGCTGGTCCTCGGCCTGGCGCTGCTCTTTGCCGCCACCGTCGCCATCGGCCTGCACCTGAACAGCCGTGCCGAGCGGGCGGCCAGGGAGTTCTGCGCGGCGATCCCCCCGTCGTCGCCGGTGGCCGCCGCGATCGCCCGGGCCGACGGCATGAAGCTCCGCCACTACGCGAACCGGGAGGGACACGAACACGTGTTCATGTTCCCCGGCTGGGTGTTCAACTGGGCCAACTGCCGGGTGGCCTTGCACCCGGACGGCACCGTGGCCCGGGCCTGGGCCACCGAAGCCGAGGATTGAGGGCGCCGGCAGGTCCGGCGGCCGGCGAAATCCCCCCGGCGATGGATGCCGGTTTCAGCCCTCGATCGCCACCAGGCCCCGGCTCTTGCCCGAATCCGGGTCAGTGGTGCGGATCGCGGCGTAAAGGTCCTGCAGCGTGATCCAGACGGGCGGGTACTTGAACTTCGCCACGTCCAGCAGCAGCACCGAATCGGTCGCCTCGTCGTAGGCGCCCACCGGCGACAGGTGGCCGTCGCCGGCCTGGCCCAGGGGTTTGCGGCTGTAGTTCACGACGAGGCGCCCCTTCGGGTTTTCCAGCGTCGCCTTCACCAGGGCGCGCAACCCGGTCAGGTCCAGGTCGTCGGCGTAATGCACCGCGGCCCTCGTCCCCAGCGCGTTCAGGAAGGCGGCGAACTCGGCCAGGGTCATGCCGCGGGCATTGACCTGGATGTAGGACTTGATGCGCTGGGTGGCCGGCGTGAAGACGTTGTCCTGGGTGAAGAAGGGGTAGGGATAGAGGGGGCCCGACGCGGGCCGGGGCAGGTCCAGGCTGTTCAGCACCGCGGCGATGCTCGCCGGCCCGCAGAAGGCCAGGTTCTGCTGGCTCTCCAGGTAGGGCTGGACCTGGAAGTAATGCTGGCGGTAGCGGGCCGAGACGCGGCGCTCGGCCACAGCGGCGCCGCCCTGCTGGTGGCGGAGGCGGACCTGGCCGGGCGCCTGCCCGACGCGGCCGACCTGCCGGCCCTCGCCCGCCGGGTATTCGCCGGCGCAACGGCCGAGACGGAACCGCCGGGCGAACCCTTCGCGGCCCTGCTGGCGACGGACGCGCATTACCCGCCGGTGCCGACGGAAGAGGACGACGTGGCGGCCATCCCCTACACCTCGGGCACCACCATCATGCCCCCGGAATACACGACGGCGCACCTGGACAGCGTCGGCCTCGTCGTCGCCTGCGGCGAGGTCCGGGTCGTGGACGACGCAGGCCGCCCCGTGCCGCCCGGCGTCGCCGGCGAGATCTGGATCCGCGGGCCCATGGTGGTGAAGGGCTACTGGCAGGACGAGGCGGCCACGGAACGGGAGATCACCGACGGCTTCTGGCACTCGGGCGACATCGGTGACCTGGACGAGCGCGGCTTCCTGCGCGTCTTCGACCGCAAGAAGGACATGGTCAACCGGGGCGGCTACAAGGTCTTCACCGCCGAGGTGGAGAGCGTGCTCTGCGGCCACCCGGAGGTGGTCGAGGCGGCCGTGGTGGGGGTGCCCTGCCCCGTCCTCGGCGAGCGGGTCCACGCCTTCGTCGTCACCCGCGGCCCGGTGGCGGCCGACGCACTGCGCGTCTGGTGCGGGACCCACCTGTCGGACTACAAGGTGCCGGAAACCTGGGACATCCAGCAGGAGCCGTTGCCGCGCAATGCGAACGGGAAGCTGCTCAAGCGGGTGTTGAAGG
>JAEUNJ010000248.1 GCA_016791145.1 Rhodocyclaceae bacterium
AGGTGCAGGCCCAGGCGCTCGATGAAGGTGGACTTGCCGACCCCGGGGACGCCGGTGATGCCGACCCGGATGCTGTTTCCCGTGCGGGGCAGCAGGGCGTCGAGGACCGCCGCCGCCCGCTGCTGGTGGTCCGGCCGCGAGGATTCGGCGAGGGTGATCGCCTTGGCCAGGGCCCGGCGCTGCCCCCCGAGGACGCCCTCGATCAGGCGGGCGTCCTCCGCCCCGAGGCCCGTTTCGGCCACCGGATGCATCCTGCCGCGCCCTCAGGCCGTGGCCGGCAGGTGGGCAGCCCGGATGGCGCGCAGGACTTCCTGGGCTGCCTGGGGAATGGGCGTCCCCGGGCCGAACACGCCCTTGGCGCCGGCATGGAAGAGGAAGTCGTAATCCTGGGCGGGGACGACGCCACCGACGAAAACGACGATGTCATCGGCACCCTCCTTCTTGAGCGCGTCGATGAGCTGCGGCACCAGGGTCTTGTGCCCGGCGGCCAGCGTGGAGACGCCAATGGCATGGACGTCGTTCTCCACCGCCTGGCGGGCGGCCTCGGCCGGCGTCTGGAACAGGGGGCCCACGTCCACGTCGAAGCCCAGGTCGGCGAAGGCGGTGGCCACCACCTTGGCGCCCCGGTCGTGGCCGTCCTGGCCCAGCTTGGCCACCATGATGCGGGGCCGGCGGCCTTCGGCCGCGGCGAACTCCTCCACGAGCCGCTGGATGTCGGCGATGGGGCCGCCCTCGCCGAAGGCCGACGAATAGACGCCCGACACCATCTGTGCGGTGGCCCGGTGGCGCCCCCATACCTTTTCAAGGGCATCGGAAATCTCGCCGACAGTGGCGCGCAGACGGGTGGCCTGGATCGCCAGGTCGAGCAGGTTGCCCTGGCCGGATTCTGCGGCGGCGGTGAGGGCGGCGAGGGCCTTGTCGACGGCGGCCGCGTCGCGGCTCCCCCGGATCGACTTCAACCGGGCGATCTGGGCCTCGCGCACCGCGCTGTTGTCGATCTCGCGGATCTCTATGGGCGATTCCTTCTCGAGGCGGTACTTGTTGACGCCGACGATCACCTCCTTGCCGGAGTCGATGCGGGCCTGCTTCTCCGCGGCGCTGGCCTCGATCTTCAGCTTGGCCCAGCCGGAGTCGACGGCCTTGGTCATGCCCCCCATCTTCTCCACTTCCTCGATGATGCCCCAGGCCATGTCGGCCATGTCCTGGGTCAGCTTCTCCATCATGTAGGAGCCGGCCCAGGGATCGATGACATTGCAGATGTGGGTCTCTTCCTGGATCAGGATCTGGGTGTTGCGGGCGATTCGCGACGAATGGTCGGTGGGCAGCGCGATGGCCTCGTCGAAGGAGTTGGTGTGCAGGGACTGGGTGCCGCCGAACACGGCGGCCATGGCCTCGATGGCCGTGCGCACCACATTGTTGTAGGGATCCTGCTCGGTCAGCGACCAGCCCGAGGTCTGGCAGTGGGTGCGCAGCATCATGGACTTGGGGCTCTTGGCGCCGAAGTTCTTCATGATCCGCCACCAGAGCAGCCGCGCCGCGCGGAGCTTCGCCACCTCCAGGTAGAAGTTCATGCCAATGGCAAAGAAGAAGGACAGCCGGCCGGCGAAGTCGTCCACGTCCATGCCGCGGGACATGGCGGAGCGCACGTACTCCATGCCGTCGGCGAGCGTGAAGGCCAGTTCCAGCGTCTGGTTCGCGCCGGCTTCCTGGATGTGGTAGCCGGAAATGGAAATGGAATTGAACTTCGGCATCTTCTGCGCCGTGTACTCGATGATGTCGGCGACGATGCGCATCGAGGGCTCGGGCGGGTAGATGTAGGTGTTGCGGACCATGAACTCCTTCAGGATGTCGTTCTGGATGGTCCCGGAAAGCTTGTCCTGGGCAACCCCCTGTTCCTCGGCCGCCACCACGTAGCCGGCCAGCACGGGCAGCACCGCGCCATTCATGGTCATGGAGACGGAGATCTTCTCCAGGGGGATGCCGTCGAAGAGGATCTTCATGTCCTCCACGGAATCGATGGCCACGCCGGCCTTGCCCACGTCGCCGACCACCCGCGGGTTGTCCGAGTCGTAGCCCCGGTGGGTGGCCAGGTCGAAGGCCACCGACACGCCCTGGCCGCCGGCCGCCAGGGCCTTGCGGTAGAAGGCGTTGGACTCCTCGGCGGTGGAGAAGCCGGCGTACTGGCGGATGGTCCAGGGGCGGACCGCGTACATGGTGGCCTGGGGGCCACGCATGAAGGGCTCGAAGCCGGGCAGCGTGTCCGCGTAGGGCAGACCTTCCACGTCGGCCTTCGTGTACAGGGGTTTCACGCGCAGGCCTTCCGGGGTGATCCAGTCCAGCTTGCCGGGTTCACCGCCCGGGGCGGCCTTCGCTGCCGCCTTGGCCCAGGCTTCCAGGGACGGGACGCTGACTTCAGGGTGCTTGCTCATGTGTTCTCCTTTCGGGAAACCGGGCATCCAGGGCGGCCTGATCGGAAGTTTCCGGGGCGCGCGGGCATCCCGCGCCAATGCGGCCCATCCTACTACCGGAACGGGAAACGCCGGGGAAGACGTAATCGTCTCCCCCGGCGGGCCTCCCGGTCGCTTCCGCCCTTGACAGGCTTTGGTGCCGTATAATACTGTGCACATAATTATGAATGCAAGAGAGACGGCTTCCCCCCTCGCCCTGGCGGCGCCAGCGTTGTACGAGCAGGTCGCCGAGGAGCTGCGTTCGAGGATCTACGCGCACCAACTGGCGCCCGGCGCCTGGGTGGACGAGCAGGCCATCGCGGCCGAATTCGGAATCTCCCGGACACCGTTGCGGGAAGCCTTGAAGGTTCTCGCGTCCGAAGGGCTCGTGGAGTTGCGCCCGCGGCGGGGCTGCTACGTGGCCCAGTTGTCGGAACAGGACCTGGACGAGATCTTTCCGGTCATGGCCCTGCTCGAGGGGCGCTGCGCCGAGGAGGCCACGGCCAGGGCTGGCACGGAGGCAATGGCTCGCCTGGAAGCCGCCCACGCGGAGCTCGAACGGCACGCGGCGGCGGGCGATGCCGACCGCTTCTTCGAGGCAAACCAGGTCTTCCACGGCATCCTCCAGGACCTGGCGGGAAACCGTTGGCTCAACCAGTTGATCGCCGACACGCGCAAGTTCATCAAGCTGACCCGGAGGGATTCCCTGCGCCTGGACGGCCGCCTGCGCCAGTCCCTCGCCGAGCACCGGGCGATCCTGGAGGCGGTCCGTCGGCACGATCCCGAGGCCGCCGGCCGGCTGATGCGGGAACACATCCTTTCCGGTCGCGCCGCCCTGGCGCGCCTTCACCGTCCCGCCGCTTCGTGACCCCCGACATCCTGGTCGAACGGGCCGGCGCCACCGCCACCGTCACCCTCTTCAACCCGGACAAGCTGAATGCCATGACCGCCGCCATGTGGCGGCGGCTGAAGGTTGTGATGGACGACCTTTCCGCCGACGGCGGGCTGCGGTGCGTGGTGGTCCGAGGCGAGGGCCAGGCCTTCGCGGCCGGGGGGGACATCGAGGAATTCCTGGACGTCCGCGACACCTACGAGAAAGCCCGGACCTACCACGGGGAATGGGTCGCCGGGGCCCTGGATGCCGTTGCCGGTTGCCGCCACCCGGTGGTGGCGGAGATCCGGGGGGCGTGCATCGGCGGGGGACTGGAGATCGCCGCCGCCTGCGACCTGCGCATCGCCGGGGAAGGGGCCCGCTTCGGCGCCCCGATCATGAAACTCGGATTCACGATGGCCCATTCGGAACTGGTCGGGCTCGTCGCCCTGGCAGGGCCCGCGGTCGCGTTGGAGATCCTCCTGGAAGGGCGCATCCTCACCGCCGCCGAGGCCCGCGACAAGGGCCTCGTCACGCGCGTGGTCCCCGACGAAGGGCTCGCGGCCGAGGTTGCGGCGACGGCCGGCCGGATCGCCTCGGGCGCACCGCTGGCAGCGCGGGCCCACAAACGGCTCGTCCGTCGCCTCACTGCGGCAGCGGCGACCCTCGACGAGGCGGAGACACGCGAAAACTTCGCCTTCCTGGACACGGACGACTACCGGGAGGGCCTCGCGGCGTTCCTGGCCAAGCGCCGCCCGGATTTCCGCGGCACCTGATCCGCCCCAAGACGAACCGGCGGACCGACTTTCCATACGGTTATCCGGGTTTTTCCTTAGAATCCCCGGCGTCAAACCCGACGGGATTCCGCCATGATCCAGCCCCTCGCCGACATTCTCGACCGCTGCGAACTGTTCGCATCCGTCGACCGGTCGGCGCTCTCCGCCGAGTTGGCATCCGCCGACATCAAGGCGCTCGGCGCGGGCGAGGTGCTCCTGGATCCCCTGCGCCAGAACGACGTGGTCTACATCCTGCTGGAGGGACAGTTGCTCGTCTGTCTGGAGCCGAAGCCGGGCAACCCCCTGGTGACCCTCAAGCCGGGGGACTGCGTCGGGGAACTCTCGATCATCGATACGCGCCCGCCGTCCGCCTACGTCGTCGCCGCCGCACCGTGCCGGCTCCTCGCCATCACGCGGGAACTCATGTGGCGCATGGTCGCCGGACAGCCGGCCGTCGGCGCTAACCTCCTGCGCATCCTGGCCGACCGGATACGCCAGAACAATGCCATCATCCTTTCCAGTCTCGAGCTCCAGCGGCACTACCGCAACAAGGCGGAGTACGACGCCCTGACCGGACTGCGCAACCGGGCCTGGCTCGACGAGATATTCCCCAAGCAGCTCGAGCTCTGCGAACGGATCGGCCAACGCGTCTCGCTGGTGATCCT
>JAEUNJ010000284.1 GCA_016791145.1 Rhodocyclaceae bacterium
TGCACGCAGGCGTCCATCACCTTGAACTGCAGGTCGGAGCACCAGTACTTGGCCATGGACGCCGTGGCGGTATCCAGCTTGTTATGCAGGAGCAGCTCCATGCAGCGATCCACGAAGACCCGTCCGATCTGCAGCTCGGTCTTCAGTTCGGCCAGCGTGAAGCGGGTGTTCTGGAACTGGATCACCTCCTGCCCGAAGGCCTTGCGGTCCCGGGTGTAGTCGATGGTCCATTGCAGCGCCGCCTCTGCCGAGGCGATGCTCATGATGGCGATCTGCATGCGCTCCCAGGGCAGTTCCTGCATCAGGTAGGCGAAGCCGGCGTTCTCCTGGCCCAGCAGGTTCCCCACCGGCACGCGCACGTTGTCGAAGAAGAGTTCGCAGGTGTCCTGGGCCTTCATGCCGGACTTCTTCAGGGGCTTGCCCTTGGTGAAGCCTTCCATGCCGGCCTCCACCAGCAGCAGGCTGGTGCCCTTGGCGCCGAGGGCCGGGTTGGTCTTGGCGACCACGATCACCAGGTCCGAGTGCCAGCCGTTGGTGATGAAGATCTTCGACCCGTTCAGCACGTAGTGGTCGCCGTCCAGGACGGCGGAGGTGCGCACGCCCTGCAGGTCGGAACCGGCGGACGGCTCGGTCATGGCGATGGCCCCGATCATCTCGCCGCTGGCCATTTTCGGCAGGTAGCGGAACTTCTGCTCGTGGGTCCCGTAATGCAGGACGTAGGGGGCGACGATTTCGGAATGCAGGCCCCAGCCCGGCCCGGTGGCGTTCACCCGGGCACCCTCCTCCATCAGGATCATGCTGTAGAGCTTGTCGGCCCCGGAACCGCCGTATTCCTCGGGCATGGAGGGGCAGAGGAAGCCGGCCTCGCCGGCTTTCCTCCAGACGGCTCGATCCACGTAGCCCTGGGCTTCCCATTCGGCGGTATGGGGGGCCACCTCCTGCTCCATGAAGCGGCGGGCAGCTTCCCGGAAGATGTGGTGTTCCTCGGAAAACAGGGTGCGCGGGACGGTCATGGTCGGCTCCTCGAGGGGACTCTGGGAACGGCGAATTATACCAAGCAACCGCTTGCTTGACTGTGCGGCGCGGACCGCCGACAATCGCGGCACCCGACCCGAGCCCCCGTCCGAAGGGCCAGACCAAGAAGAGGAGAACAGCATGCAGACCGCCCGCATCGCGGTGGCCGCCGCATTCCTGGCCGCCGCCATCCAGGTTCCGGCCCAGGCCCAGTCCCCCGCGCCCCCCCAGTTCCCCGACGCGGCCGCAACCGACCCGGCCGCCCTGGGCTGGATGCAGGGCTCGCCGCCCCCCGCCGACAAGGTGATCCGCTTCGGCGACGGCAGCAGCTACCGCTTCCCGCAATTGCGCTGGAGCTTTTCCAACTTCCGCCAGATGGTGCCGACGGTGAGCGTGTCCCGCGGCGCCGGTCCGGTCAGCGTGCTGCCCCGGGCCGAGCGTACGGACCTGGACGGCGTCGCCTTCCAGGTGATGGGCAGCGACAAGACGATGACCTGGGCCGAGGCGCTGCCCGCCACCTACACGGACGGGATCGTCGTCCTCCACAGGGGGACGATCGTCTACGAGCGCTACTTCGGCGTGCTGAAGCCCGAGGTGCAGCACATCGCCATGTCGGTCACCAAGTCCTTCTTCGGCACCCTGGGCGCCATCCTGGTGGCCGAGGGGAAACTGGACGAGAAGGCAGCGATTGCCGCCTATGTGCCCGAACTGAAGGATTCCGCCTTCGGCGACGCCACGGTGCGCCAGGTCCTCGACATGGTCACGGGCCTCAAGTACTCGGAGAACTACGGCGACCCCAACGCCGAGATCTGGGCCCACACCCGGGCCGGCAACGTCCTGCCCCGCCCGCCGGGCTACCAGGGGCCGGGAACCTTCTACGAGTTCCTGCAGACCGTGAAGAAGGAGGGCGAGCACGGCCAGGCCTTCGCCTACAAGACGGTGAACACCGACGCCCTGGGCTGGGCGATCCGGCGCGTCACCGGCAAGTCCATCGGCCAGAACCTGCGCGAACGCGTCTGGGAACCCATGGGCGCCGAGCAGGACGCCTATTTCACCGTCGACCTGGTGGGCAACGAGTTCGCCGGCGGCGGCCTGAACGCGGCCCTGCGCGACATGGCCCGCTTCGGCGAGGCGATGCGCAACGACGGCCGCTTCAACGGGCGGCAGATCGTCCCCAGGGCGGTGGTGGACGACATCCGCGGCGGTGGCGACCGGGCCCTGTTCGCCAAGGCCGGCTACCGCACCCTGCCGGGCTGGTCCTACCGGAACATGTGGTGGGTCTCCCACAACGAGCACGGGGCCTACGTCGCCCGCGGCATCCATGGCCAGGCCATCTACGTGGACCCGAAGGCGGAGATGGTGATCGCCCGCTTCGCCTCCCACCCGATCGCCCCCAACGGCGCCAACGATCCGATCACCTTGCCGGCCTTCCACGCGCTGGCAAAGCACCTGATGAAATGAGCCGCCCATGAACCCGCCCCATCCGCCGCTCCTCGCCACCCACGAGGTCACCAACCAGTCGCCGGAACTGGTCGACTGGAACCTCTATGCCATGAATCCGGCGCTGCGGGAGGCGGTGGCCCGGGAGGGCGCCGGCAGCGCGCACGACTGGCTGATGCAGCGGGGCGCCGAACTGGGCTCGGCCCAGATGCTCGAATGGGCGGCCCAGGCCAACCGCAACCCGCCGACGCTGCGCCTCTTCGACAACGCCGGCCACCGGCGGGACGAAGTGGACTTCCACCCCGCCTATCACGAGTTGATGGCCTACCTGAAGCGCCACGGCGCCTCGGCCGGTCCCTGGGCGGAACCCGGCCCAGGTGCCCACGCGAAGCGCGGCGCCTTCTACATGATGTATGCGGAGATCGAGGACGGCACCCTCTGCCCGACCACGATGACCTACGCGGTGGTGCCGTCGATCATGCGGGACCCCGCCATCGCCGGCGAATGGCTGCCGCGCATCTTCTCCCTGGACTACGACCGGCGCTTCCTCCCGGCCGAGGGCAAGCGCGGCGTCACCCTGGGCATGGGCATGACCGAGAAGCAGGGCGGCTCGGACGTGCGCGCCAACACCACCCGGGCCGAGCCGGTGGGCGGCCGC
>JAEUNJ010000003.1 GCA_016791145.1 Rhodocyclaceae bacterium
GCACTGGCGGCGGCGCAGCAGCGGCCCGAATGGATTCGGCATGCATTCCCCCTCTGGTCCGGACCGGGTGGCCGGCAGGCGCGATTATCCGCCAGCGCCCGGCCGGTGTCCCGCGCCGCCCGGTCCCGGCGAATGGCCGGCGGCACGGCTGATAAGATTGGCCATCCCCAATCCCGGGCATGGCCCGGCCCCTGACATGGCCCGCGTGATTCCAGACGGCTGGCGAGAACTCGAGGTGACCGGCGCCGCCGGGCGCGAGATCGAGACCCTCCGCATCCTCGCCGAGGGCCTGCCCGATGCCTACACGGTCTACCACGGCGTGCACTGGAGCCAGGTGGAGGGGCGCCATGCGGTCTTCGGCGAGATCGACTTCGCCATCGTCAACCGGGCCGGCGACCTGCTGCTCGTCGAGCAGAAGAGCGGTTTCCTGGACGAGACCCCCGAGGGCCTGGTCAAGCGTTACCCGGGCCGCAGCAAGAGCGTCCCCGTGCAGATGGCCCGCAACCGCGATGCCCTCCTTTCCCGCCTGCACCAGCGGCCGGGGAGCCTCGGGGTCCATGTGGATGGCATGCTTTACTGTCCCGACTACAAGGTGCGCGAACCCGGCGGCGCCGGCCTGGCCCCCGAGCGCATCGTCGACGCCGACGGCCGCGGCCGCCTGACCTCGGCCATCCGCGACATCCTTCCCGAGGGCGCGGCGGGGCCCCGGGCCGACACGGTGCACCGCTTCCTGCGCGACCTGATCCGCCTCGAGCCCGACGTGAGCGCCCTGATGGGCCGGGCGAGGGAGATGGTCACCCGGGTCTCCGGCGGCCTTGCCCAATGGGCACGGCAGATCGACATGGAGCCCTTCCGCCTGCGGGTTTCCGGCACCGCCGGCTCCGGCAAGACCCAGCTGGCCCTGGCCGAATACCGGGCCGCCGTGGAGGCCGGCCGGCGGCCCCTCTACGTCTGCTTCAACCGGCCCCTGGCCGACCATTTCGCGGCCATCGCCCCGGCCGGCGGCCTCGCCTGCACCTTCCACGGCCTCTGCGACCTGCTGCTGCGCGACGCCGGCCGGACGCCCGACTTCGCGGCGGAGGATGCCTTCGAGCGCCTGGTGGACGGGGCCGCCGGGATCGTCCCCGGCGGGGACTTCCTGTTCGATGTCGTGATCGTCGACGAGGGCCAGGATTTCTCCGAGGCCTGGCGCGACCTGACCCTGCGCCACGGCCGACCCGGGGCCCGCTTCCTCTGGCTCGAGGACCCGCTGCAGAACCTCTACGGCCGGCCGCCCGTGCCGCTGCCGGGCTGGGTGGGCCTGCGGGCCCGGAGCAACTACCGCAGTCCCCGGCCGGTCGTGCGCATGCTGCGTGCCCTGTTTCCGGAAGGGGCCGCCATCGAAGCCGCCTCGCCCTTCGACGCCGCCGAGGTGGAGGTGCTGACCTATGCCGACGAGGAGGGCCTGAAGGCGGCCGTCAAGGAGGCCATCCGCCTCTGCTACTCGGCCGGTTTCCGCCGCGACGACCTGGCCGTCGTCAGTTACCACGGCCGCGGCCAGTCCCGGCTGATGGCCCTGGATCGCCTGGGCTCCAATTCCTTCCGCCGCTTCTCCGGCCGCTATGACCTGCTCGGCCAGCCCCTCTACGACGAAGGAGACCTGCTGCTCGAATCGGTCTACCGTTTCAAGGGCCAGTCCGCCCCGGCCGTCATCCTGGCCGAGATCGACTTCGCCGAACTCGACGACAGGGCCCTGCGCAAGCTCTTCGTCGGCGCCACCCGGGCCATGATGAAGCTGGTCCTGGTTGCCTCCGAACAGGCCGCGGCGGTCCTGGCGGAGCGGTTGTGATGCGGCAGGAATTGCGCGGAGAGGCCGTCCGGGAAATGGATGCCGGGGTGATATCGGAAGGAGCCCTTCCCGCGGCGCGGCGGGTACGGAATCGCCGTCATCGCGCCGCAGGCGGCGCTCTACAAGGGGCGTGCGGCTCGGCTTTTGTAGGAGCGGCGGCCACGCCGCGAAGGGTTTCGGGACGTCCTTATCGCGCCGCGTGCGGCGCTCCTACAGGGGCGCGCGGCCCGGCTTTTGTAGGAGCGGCGGTCACGCCGCGATGGGTTTCGGGACGCCCTTATCGCGCCGCGTGCGGCGCTCCTACAACGCGACGCAGCCCGGACGGCCGGCGGCGGAGCCGCAACCCGCTCGGGCAGTCGAGGGTCGCTCCCCGTAACGAGCGAGCGCAGCGAGCAAACACCTTCCCGCGCCCAGGGGCGGGGGTTAGGGGGAGGCGGGCCAAATGTGCGGCCGCTACGCCCTGAACCACCGGCCGGCGGACCTGATCCGCATCTTCGAGCTGGTCGGCTGCCCGGAGTTCGGCCCGCGCTACAACATCGCCCCGACGGCCGATGTCCCCGTCATCCGCCTGTCGCCGGAAGGCGAGCGGGTCGCCCACCTGTTGCGCTGGGGCCTGGTGCCCCACTGGGCGAAGAATCCTTCCATCGGCGCCCGGCTGAACAACGCCCGGGGCGAGACCGTGGCCGGGAAGCCTTCCTTCCGCGACGCCTTCCGCCGCCGCCGCTGCATCGTCCCGGCCACGGGCTTCTATGAATGGAAGGCGGAAGGCAGGCTGAAGCTTCCCCACTACATGAGCGCCGCCGACGGCGCGCCCCTGGCCCTGGGCGGCCTTTGGGAATCCTGGAAAGCGCCGGACGGCACCCTGCTGCGCACCTGCTGCATCGTCACCACCGGCCCCAACGCGGTGATGGCGCCCATCCACGACCGCATGCCCGTGATCCTCGGCGCGGGCGAGTGGCGGACCTGGCTGGAAAGCCCGCCGGACGAGGCCCTGGCCCTGGTCAGGCCCTGCGCGCCGGAGATGCTCCGGGCCTGGCCGGTGAGCCGCCGGGTCAGCCGTGCCGCCGAGGAGGGCGAGGACCTGATCCTGCCCCTGGCCGAAGGAGGAACGCCATGAAGACCCGACGCGACGACCAGCCGGCCTACGTCACCAAGGACGGTTCGCAGATCCGCGAGCTGATGCATCCCTCGCAACACCCGGTGCGCCGGCAGAGCCTGGCCGAGGCCACGGTGCCGGCCGGCGGCCGCACCCTGCTGCACCGGCACCGGGAGACCGAGGAGCTGTACCACGTGGTCGCCGGGACGGGGGTGATGACGTTGGGAAACGAGTCCTTTCCCATCGGTCCCGGCGACACGGTGCTCATTGCGCCGGGAACGCCCCATTGCGTGGCGGCCGGCCCCGACGGTGCCCTGGTGATCCTCTGCGCCTGCAGTCCGGCTTATGCGCATGAGGATACGGAGATACTCGAGGCGGACTGAGGGGCGCGAGTTCCCGCCGCGGAGGGCCGTGTTTCTCTCCCTGCGTTTCAAGGGGAGGGTTGCGGTGGGGATGGGTTTCGTCCCCAGGTAATGGGCGTTTCCTGCATCACCGTGCCATCCTGCGCGATGCCGGGACTCGCCCCGGCGGGCGAGGTCCTTTCTTCTTGCGCGAGAAGAAAGGACCCAAAGAAGCGCGCCCATTGCGCCGGCCTTCGGCTTCCCTCCCTGCGGACCACCGGCCCGGCCGGCCGCGAAACTCGCCAGCGGCTCGGACCACGCGGCCGGAAATCCCGGGCCGGCGATCCTCCGCTCGGCGGCGCAAAGGGGGAGGAAAACCGGTGCGTTCTCGACCGCTCACAGGCTCCCGCACCCGGAAGAAAGGCGAGGGCGGCTTTCGCCGCCCTTCGGGTTCTTGTAGAAGCGGCGTCCTCGCCGCGATGGGTTTCCGAACCGCCGCATACGCGGCGAGGACGCCGCCTACACCTCTCAGTCCGCCTTGCCGGTCCGCCGCCGCACGGCACCGCCCATCACCGCCAGCCCGGCCAGGAACATGGCATAGGTTTCGGGTTCCGGCACGGCGGCGACATCGCCGGGGCGCACCGCCCAGGCATACCATTCGGAGTGCTGGAAGCGGCTGAACTGGCGGCCACCGTCGTTATGCAACGCCCAGGCGAGTTCGGCCGCGTAGCGCGCATCGGCCGTGCCGGACCAATACACAAGGGCCTGCAGGTTCTTCACCAGCCCCACGTCGGCTTGGCCGTACGAACTGCAATCGACGCCGTTGCAGGTGCCGTTGCCGAAGATGCCGTAGTCCGTCCTACGGGACCCGGATGTCGAGTAGAAGCCCTTCAGCCCCAGATTCACGTAGTACATATAGGCCAGCTCGGACTTCGGGCTGGCGATGTTGAACGCGAAGTCGGTGCTGCCGTTGTTGGAAGTGGTGTAGTTCCAGGCACTGCCCACCGGGCTGTTGCGGGCCAGGCGCCAGTCGTCGTAATCGACGCCGCGCACGCTGTCGTGATAGACCAGGTCCGCCGCCCAGGTGTTGGCGTCGGCCCAGTTCATCCGGCCGTCGGAATCGTAAAGGCTGGTCTTCGCATAGTTCGCATCCTGTAGCCATGTGACGTTCAGCACGTCGTCGTAAAGCAGCCCCCCGCACTTGTCAATAGTCTTTTCCGACTATGCCCGGGTCCTTGAAATACCTGGCTGGGATGCGGGATGGCGAATGGTGCGGGAATGTTTCCGCGGGATGACCGCCGATGATGGCGGGGTAGGCCGCAAGCCCTTGAGTCCGCTCGGGTTTACCCTTCCCCTTTGCGCCGCCGAGCGGAGGATCGCGGGACCGGGGCAGTCCGGCCGCGTTGTCCGAGCCGCAGGCGAGTTTAGCGGCCGGCCGGTCCGGCGGTCCGGAGGGAGGGCAGCCCGCAGGGCCGGCGCAACGGGGCGCGTTTCTTTGGGTTCTTTCTTTTCGCGCGAAAAGAAAGAACCTCGCCCGCCGGGGCGAGTCCCGGCATCGCGCAGGATCGCACGGTGATGCAGGATTCGCTCGTGGCGGCGGGATGAAGACCCATCCCCACCCCCGCCTCCCCTTGAAGGGGCAAAGTGCGGCGCTCGCCGCATTTCCCGCCGGGAGCCCCGGATTCCCCCGGCCGCCGGCGCCGGAATTCCGAATTCAGGCGGCCTGCCGCGCCGCCTGCCGCTCCCGCAGCCAGTCCTTCACCGCCTGCTTGCGGCGGCCGCCGTCCAGGTGGCCGAGGATCTTCTCCCGCACTTCCTCGAAGGGCCGCGGGCCGGCCGGGTGGATGCGGTCGCAGCGCAGCAGGTGCCAGCCCATGGGCGAGGCGACGGGCGACGAGACTTCCCCCTCGCGCAGGGAAAAGGCGACCGGATCCAGTTCCGGGAACAGCTGGCCCCGCGGCAGCGTGCCGAGGAGGCCGCCCTCCAGGGCCGTGGGGCACTGGGAATGGCGCAGGGCGAGGTCGGCAAAGGCGCCGGCATCGGTGGCCGCGGTGCGCAGGGATTCGATGTCGCTCCGCACCCGGGCCTTTTCGTCCGCATCCGCGAAGGTCAGCAGGATGTGCCGCAGCGTGCGGCGCTCCGGGGCCGAGAAGCGGGCCGAGTGCAGCCGGTAGAAGATCTCCGCGTCCAGGTCGCTGACCGGCGGTACGGCGCCCTCGATCCGCTCCAGGACGGCCTCCAGGCGCAGGTCCCGGGCCACGGCCGCCTGCAGCCCGGCCACGTCGAGGCCGATGCGGGCGAGGTCGGCGGCGAACCGGGCGTCGTCCTCGTAGCGCGCCCGGATCTCGCGGAACCGCCGGTCCTCGGCCGCCCCGGTCACGATGGCCGCCGCGGCCTCGGGGGAGGACAGGATGATCGCCTCCATGTCCTGCTGGCGCAGGGCTGCCGCGTGGAGTTTTCGCCGCTCCTCCGCCCCCAGGGATTCGGGCGACGCCCGGTGCAGTTCCCAGGCGAGCTTCAGTTCGATGTAGGCGAACATGGGGCGGCCTCTTCTGGCCGGGATGCCGGCGGAGGCGGGTCTTGCAGGGCCGCTTCCGGCACCTGGAAGACCCGGCCCGGCCGGCAGTCGAAATGCACGTGGTAGGCCACGCCCCCCGGCGCGTCGCGGATCACCTTGACCACCTCGCCGAGGGCGCCCACGGGTACCAGCGCCTCGCCGCCCGCCACGAGGGCGCGGTCGGCGCGCACCTTTTCCCGGAATTCGAAGCGGGAGGGCCGCCAGGGCTCGTCGGCGCCGATCAGTTCCTCCTCGCGGCAGCCGACGATGCGGCCGACGTCGAGGAAATGGACGCTGTAGATCACCTGGTCCTGCAGGAAGGTCCCCACGTCCACCACGTGGCCCACGGACCCCCGGCGTACCAGCAGTTCGCCGACGTCGGCGCCGGGATAGGTGCCGTCGTCCTTGACGTTGCGGGTGACCCGCACGGCGTCGCCGAAGTCCCAGCGGTGGTGCAGCATCAGCGGAAGGCCTTGTCGACGGGGACGAAGGAGGTCGTGCCGCCGCCGTCCATGGGGCGGTGGTGGAAGACGGCGAAGACCTTCTCGGCGACGCCGCTGGAATGGACGAAGTCCCCGTAGGCCCGGGCCAGCCAATGCCGGTAGATGCCCTTGCGTTCCTCCGGATCCTCCGGAGGAGCGTCCTCGATGCGTGCGACATAATCCCGGAAGCGCTGCAGGATGTGCAGCCGGCTCACGTTCACCACCGCGGGGTCGTAGGCAATGCCGAGGTAGTCGAGGAAGTCCTCGGCGGAGGAGAGCTCCTCCATGGCCTCTTCCAGGGTCAGGGGCTCATCCATGGCGCACCTCTCGTTGGGTCGGGGGTTGGGGAAAATCGGTGTCCGCGCCGTCCTCGGCCGTGAGCACGGCGTCCACGACCTGCAGCAGGGCCCGTGCCCCCAGTTGGTCGCGGCGGTCCAGGTCGGCCAGCGTGGCGAGGCAGGCCCGGGCCTGGCCGGGCTCCCGCAGGCGCAGCAGCACGACACCCCGCGCCTTCAGGGCCAGCAGGTGGAAACGCAGCAGGCCGAAGGAGCGGCTGGCCGCCACGGCCAGGGAACCCTCGTCCAATCCCCGCCAGTCGCGGGGCAGGCCCAGCCGGTCGGCGGCGATTTCCAGGGCCCGGTCCACCACCGTCAGGGCGTCCCGGAGCCGGTGCTGGTAGAAGTAGTAGCGGTAGAGGGCCACGAGCACCGTCAGGTGCCCGGGTACCGCGAAGCAGGCACGCAGCAGGGCCAGT
>JAEUNJ010000021.1 GCA_016791145.1 Rhodocyclaceae bacterium
TCAGTGGTAGAAGATGATGCGGCTGCCCAGGGGCTCGAAACCCATCGGGATCACCCGCAATTCCGGAAGCGCCGCCGCGATCGCCCGATGGCTGTCACGGGGCGCGTAGAACATGAGGAAGCCACCCGCGCCGGCGCCGAGGATCTTGCCGCCCAGGGCCCCCGCCCCGCGGGCCCGCCCGTACCAGTCGTCGATCTCCGGATTGGAGATTCCGGCGGTCACCTCCCTTTTCAGCATCCAGTTCTCGTGCAGGATCTCGCCGAAGGCCAGGGTGTTGTTCGACTGCAGTTCGTCCCGCAGTTGGTAGGTGAGTTCCACCATGCGCCGCATGACCCGCTGCTTGTCCGCGCTGCCGGCGAGCACGTCCGACTGCTGCTTGAGGAGTGGCGATGCCGACCGGGTGACGCCGGTGTAGAGCACGAGGATGTCACGCTCGATGGACGTCAGGGTTTCGGGGGCGCAGATGATGGGCGTCACGACCACCTTGTCGTCGGGCCGGAACTCGATCATGTTGAAGCCGCCGTAGGCTGCCGCGTACTGGTCCTGCTTGCCGATGGGTTCCCCGCACAGATCGATCTCGATGCGACAGGCATCGGCGCCGAGCTTTTCCGCCGCCACGTAGACGCCTTTGAAGGCGCTCAGGGCATGGAGCAGGCCAACGGTGAAGGAACTGGATGATCCGAGTCCGGTGCCTCGGGAGGGAATGTCGGCAATGGTGGTGATCTCGACGCCGCCATCGATCTCCAGCATCTGCATCGCCGCCCGGACGAGCCGATGTTCGATATCGGACACCCGCTCGACCTCCTCGTTCTTCGAGTATGCGATGCGGATTCCATGGTCGAACTTGGGGTTCACGTTCACATAGACGTATTTGTCGATGGCCGTACTGACCACGGCGCCGCCGAACTGGCGATAGAAGGCGGGGAGGTCGCTGCCGCCGCCGGTGAAGCTCATGCGCAACGGTGTCCTGCTGATGATCATCGTTTCGTCCTGTCCGTGTTACGTCCCTATCCGGATGGCGCCGGTCGCGCCGGCCAGAATCAGCGGCGCCTCGTCGGCCTGCCGTGCCTCATAAATCCGCTCCGCCTCGCCGGCCGCCATGCCCCGCAATGCGTACTCGCGCAGGACCCGCTCCCGTCGCTCCGCCTCCGGCAGGGTCACCAGGATCCGGTGGCAGCCGGGAAGTTCCGGACCGAATTCCAGGGCGACGGTGCCTTCCACGATCACCACGTCCCCGGCTTCGCACGCCAGCTCGGAAGCCGCCGGCAGCCGTTGGCGCCGCAGCTTGTGGTAGCCGGGCAACGGAATGCGGGCACGCGCCCCGTCCAACTGCCGCAGGAATTCCCTCACCGGATCCAGGTCGTAGCGCCCGAGGACGCCCGGCGACCGGTCCGCCTCGTCCCTCAGCCAGCGGTCGAGGCGGAGTATATGGGCCGTCAGTCCCCGCGCACGCAGGGTTTCCGCGAGCGCCGAGGAAAAATTGCTCTTTCCGCTGCGCGACAGCCCACCGATGAGGATGCGGTCGCCGGGCCTCACCACCGGCAACGCGCGGTCGGCCTCGGCGACCAGGCGATCGTGCCCGGCGAGGATCAGTTCCACGGCGGCGGCGAGATCCGGCACCACGTAATCGGGCCAGCCGGCAGCCCGGTAGTCGAGGCCGGCGTAACCCGTTTCCACGAGAACCGAACGCAGGCCGGCATTGTGGGCCGTGGCCACGTCGACGAGGGTGTCGCCGACCAGCCAGGAAGCATCGCGGCGGATGTTCAGTTCGGCGCAGGCGCGGTCCACCATTCCCGTGCGCGGCTTCCTGCAGTCGCATTCACGCTTGAGCTCCGGAACCTCTCCCGGGAAGCCCCGGTCCGGATGATGCGGGCAATGCAGGACCCGGTCCAGGAAGGCGCCCTCGGCCCCCAGTTGGGTCTCCATCTTGGCGTGGATTCGGGCCAGTTCGGCCGGTGAGCAGTCGCCGCGGGCCAGGACGGGCTGGTTGGTGACCACCACGGTGCGGAAGTCGGAATGGTTCAATCGACGGACCGCCAGGGCGGCCCCGGGCAGCAGTTCGAAGTCCTCGGCGCGGCGCAAGTGCCCCAGTTCCCGGTTGAGGGTCCCGTCCCGGTCCAGGAACACCGCCTTCTGGGGGTATTCGAGGCTGGACCGTTCGATGCGGCCGGAAGCCAGGTCCGCGCAAACCTTGTCCAGGCGCTTGGGCGTTCCCGCGTCCTTGATGTATTCGGGCGAGTTGTAGGCCGCGAGCCTCGTTCCCCGGGCGATCATCTCGGGAAACAGGTGCTTCCCGAAATCGAGCAGGCCGGGGCGCCCGCGGAATGGTTCCAGGGCTTCCCGGCGCAGCCAGTACAGGGCGGCGTTCACCAGGTTGGGGTAGTAACGGCCCGGGTCGTGGGGATAGGGATGGAACGCGGTGATCCAGCCGTCCTCATCCACCTCCACGAGATCGGAGTCGTGGGGATGGTCGTTCGGGTGCAGGAAGAGCGTGCCGGCCGCTCCCGTGTGATCCCGGTGGGCTCGATGGAAGCGATCCAGGTCCACGTTGAGCATCGTGTCCCCGTAGATGACCAGGAACTCGTCGTCGAGGCGGTCCATCACCGCGAGCATGGCCCCGGCCGTGCCGCGGGGCTCGCCATCGTCGATGCACTGGAGGTCCAGCCCCCAGTTGTCCCGCGACGCGCAGTAATCGACGATGCGTTCGGCGGCGTGGCTCACGAGGATCAGGACGCGCGTGAATCCATGGTGCCTGACCAGGGCGATCTGTCGCTCGAGCAGCGGAACGCCGCAGATATCCACCAGGGGCTTGGGGAGCCCGTTCAGGCGCTCCGCCAGGCGGGTGCCCTTGCCGCCCGCCAGGATCACCGCCTGCCGCATCAACCGCGCTCCTGGGCGACGATTTCCGCCACGGCGCGGCGGACCGCGCCGGCCGAGTCCATCCCGGTGCGCCAGCCCAGCGCCGCCAGCTTGCCCACGGCGTAGGCCACGCGGGGCACGTCGCCGACCCAGCCCTTGTTCCCCTTCCCGTAGGTGATGGTCGCCGAGGGGGACGCGGCCGCCACCACCTGCTCGGCCATGTAGCGCACGGAAACGCCCTCGTCGTCCGGGCCGATGTTGTAGAAGGCCAGGCGCTCGGGCGCCCGGCTGCGGATGTGGAGCATCGCGTCGACCAGGTCGGAGACGTGGAGATAGGGCTTCTGTTGCGTTCCGTCGCCGAGCACGTCGAGGTTCCCGGGGTCCGGGCGAGCTTGCGCACGAAATCGAGGAGGGCCCCGTGGGTGGCCGGAACGCCGATGACATTGGGGAACCGGAACAACCAGGCCTGCGGCAGCCAGGCCTCCACCGCCGCGGAGATCGCCGCCTCGGAGGCGAGCTTCATGGCGCCGTAATTGGAGATCGGGAACAGGGGACCTACGTCCTCCCGTATCCGCTCGCCCTTCAGATCGCCGTAGATCGCGGAAGTGGAGGCAAAGGCCAGGGCGGGGACGGACAACTCGCGCATCACCTGGAGGGTGTTGAAGGTGGTCATGAAGGTGTCGCGCAGGTCGACGCCGGGATCGGCGATGCCCGCCGGAATGTCCGAGTTGGCCGCCATGTGCCACACCTCGGTGATTCCTTCCTGAGCGTGGAAATGGCGCGCCGCGCCCCGGAAGGCATCCAGGTCCGCGAGGTCGGCCTCGACGAAGGAGAACCCGGGATGGGCACGCAACTCGGCCAGGTTCTCCGGGAGCCCGCGGCAGAAATTGTCGATGCCCGCGACCCGGTGCCCGGCATCGAGAAGCCTTCTGGCAAGGTTCACGCCGATGAAACCGGCGGCGCCGGTGATCAGGACAGTCATGATGTGGTCTTCCTTTCAACCTTGAAACCGCAGTTGGACGTGCCCGATGGTGCGTCCGGGCGGTTGTCTGGCGCGAAGCGACGACACGGCAGGCTCATGCCTGCAAGGAGGAGCGACAAAGCCAGGCGGCCGCGCGGGCGTGCCAGCGGGTACGTAGCGCGCTCACCAGATCGGTGAGGCTGGTGGCAGGGAAAGGACTCCATGTTCATCGGGCGCTCCGGGTCGCGGTGAGCGGTCAACTGCGGTTTCCAGGTTCAACGCCGGCGGCTCGGCCGCCGACGAGCCGATAGATTTCGGCGATGCGGGCGCTGACCGCCCTTGCCTCATAGCGTTCCCAGGCGACGCGGCGATTGCGTGCGCCGATGGCGGCACGGCCCGCGGGATCGGACAGCAGGGCCTCGATGGCGGCAGTGATGCTGGCGGGCGTGACCTCGCGCAGCATCACTCCGTTCTCGCCTTCCCTGAAGATGTCCGGGATTCCGCCGACGGCCGTGGTGATGCATGGCAGGCCCGCCGCCATGGCCTCCAGCAGGGAAGCGGGACAGCCCTCGCCATGATAGGTGGGAAAGACGAAGATGTCCCCGTCGAGCAGCGCCTGAGCCTTCTCGGCATCGCTGACGAAACCGGGCAGGCTCACCTCCGCGAGGCCCCGTTCGGAAACCGCCCGGCGCAACGGCTCGAGCTCCGGCCCGCTGCCGAGGATCACCAGGGCCAGGTCCGGACGCCGCCGGCGCAGGTCGCCATAGGCCTCCAGGAGCTCCCAGATTCC
>JAEUNJ010000064.1 GCA_016791145.1 Rhodocyclaceae bacterium
TACGGCAACTATGGCTTCAACATGATCGTGGCCACCCAGAACGGCAAGATCTACTCGGTGAACGGCGCCGGGACCGCCTCCCTGCTGGCGGACGTGGGCCAGGACACGGAAGGGCTGGACTTCGCGCCCCAGGATTTCGGACCCTTCGCCAAGGGCACGCTGTTCGTGGCCTCCGAGGGGAGCGGCCGCGTCCGCGCGATCACGCCGGGGGGGGCCATCAGCGACATCGGCGTCACCGTGCCCGTCGCGGAGATGCTGAGCTTCGTGCCCCTGACGCTCGGCGACAGCGGCAGTTCCCTGGAGGGCTTCTATGCCGCCTCCTACCCGAACAACATCGTGCACGCCCCGGCCGGCGAGTTCGCCGCCTACAAGGGGGATGCCATTGTCACGTCCGAGACGTCGCCGGGCTCGGTGTACCGCATCCACTGGAACGGCACGGCGTTCGAGACGACCGTGGTGTCCGCCTTTCCGCTCCAGCCCGAGGACGGCATCTTCGTCACCAAGGCGATCCTGCATCCGGTGCCGGAACCCGAGACCTATGCAATGATGCTGGCGGGCCTGGGCCTGCTCGGGGTCGTGGCACGCCGCCGGCAGGCCCGCGGGATGCCGGCCCACACGAATCGCCAATAGTCCGAACGGACTATTGCGATGCAGCGAGGCCCGGAATAGGCTTCGTCCCATCCTGACCACGGCGCCGGAGCACCCCGGAAACCCAGGTTTCCCGCCACTGCGCCACGGGTCAGGCCTTTCCGATCGGTCCCAACCGAACCCCGCCTCGAGCGGGGTTTTTTTTCGCCTGCCGGCACCGGTCCCGCTTCGCCAGGAGGCCGACGCGTCGCCGCAAGGCGGTGAAGGCGCGGGGGGCAGCGAAGGGAGGCAGATCGCGGCGCGCCGGGTCATCGTCGGCAGCGGCGCGGTCGCCGCGATGCGGTCCGGCCGGCCCTCCGGCACGTGTGGTTTTGCCGGCGCCTCCCGTCGTCCTCGGCGCCTTGCCGGTTTGCCCTGCTCCCTTTCCGACCGCCGATCCGGTGCCGTCCGGATTCATCCATTCAGCATGGAGAGGAGTTCCTCCCCGTAGCGGGCGATCTTCGCCTCGCCCATGCCCGGTATGGCGGCGAGGTCTTCCGCCGCCCGCGGCCTCGATGCCGCGAGGGTCTTCAGCGTCCTGTCGTGGAGGATCACGTAGGCGGGCACGCCCTGCCGCCTGGCGGTATCGGTCCGCCAGGCCCGCAGGCGCTCGAACAGTCCGGCGTCCGCCGGCGCCAGGTCCGCCACCGCCGCCGCCCTGCCGCGACGGCCCTTCGCCCGGCCCGTCACCACGCGCCGCAGTTCCACCCGCCGCTCGCCCTTCAACACCGGGCGCGCGTCTTCCGTGAGTTTGACGGCGCCGTGTTCGGCGAGGGCCACCTGCACGAGCCCGGCCGCGGCGAGCTGGCGGAAGACGCCGCGCCAGTCCGCCTCGTCCAGGTCGGCGCCGACGCCGAAGGTGGGCAGGGCGTCGTGGTTCCAGGAACGCACCTTGTCCGTGGCCTTGCCGACCAGCACGTCGGTCAGGTGGCCGACGCCGAAGCGCATGCCGGTGCGCCAGATCGCCGACAGGGCCTTCTGCGCGGCCACCGTGCCGTCCCAGAGCTGCGGCGGCTCCAGGCAGACGTCGCAGTTGCCGCAGGGAACCGAGGCCTCGCCGAAATAGTCCAGCAGCACCTGGCGCCGGCAGCGCGGCGCTTCGCAGTAGGCGAGCAGGGTGTTGAGGCGCTGGGTCTCGAGGAGCTTCTGGCGGGGCTCGGCCTCCGATTCCTCTATCCGCGCCCGCTGCAGGGCCAGGTCCTGCAGCCCGTAAGCCATCCAGGCCTCGGCGGGCTCCCCGTCGCGGCCGGCACGGCCGGTCTCCTGGTAGTAGGCCTCGATGCTCTTCGGCAGGTCCAGGTGGGCCACGAAGCGCACGTCGGGCTTGTCGATGCCCATCCCGAAGGCGATGGTCGCCACCATGACGATGCCATCGTCGCGGAGGAAGCGGCGCTGGTTCTCCGCCCGCGTCGCCGCGTCCAGGCCCGCGTGGTAGGGCAGGGCATCCCAGCCCCGGGCAACGAGCCAGGCGGCGGTCTCCTCCACCTTCCGCCGGGAAAGGCAGTAGACGATGCCCGCCTCGCCCTTCCGGTCGGCCAGGAAGTCCTCCAGCTGACGGCGTGCGTTGTGCTTTTCCACCACCGTGTAGCGGATGTTGGGCCGGTCGAAGCTCGACACGAAGACCCGCGCCTCGCCGAGGCCCAGCCTGTCGAGGATTTCCCGCCGCGTGGCCGCGTCGGCCGTGGCGGTGAGGGCGATGCGCGGCACTGCGGGGTAGCGCTGGTGCAGGGCCGATAGCTGCAGGTACTCGGGGCGGAAGTCGTGGCCCCACTGGGAGACGCAATGGGCCTCGTCGATGGCGAAGAGGGCGAGGCGCCCCGACCGGTCGAGGCGGTCCACCAGGTCGAGGCCCCGCTCCGTCAGGAGCCGTTCCGGGGCCATGTAGAGAAGGTCGAGGGCTCCTTCTAGCGCGCGCGCCTCCACCTGGCGGACGGTCGGCCAGTCCAGGGACGAGTTCAGGAAGGCGGCGGCGACACCGAGCTGGTTCAGGCTTTCCACCTGGTCCTGCATCAGGGCGATAAGCGGCGAGACGACGATGGCCGTGCCGGCGCGCAGCAGGGCCGGCACCTGGTAGCAGACGCTTTTTCCCCCGCCGGTGGGCATCAGCACGAGGGCATCGCCGCCGTCCGCCACGTGGACGACGATCTCCTCCTGGGCGCCGCGGAAGGCATCGAAGCCGAATACCCGCTTCAACAAGCGGCGGGCGGCGCCCGCCGTCGTCTCGTTTGTCATGGATCGCGGTCGGCCAGGGTCAGTGCGGCGAGGACGGCCAGCCATAGGGCGGCGAGAGCGGCGAGCCACGGCGCGTCCCCGTAACCCAGGGCCGCCGCCATGCCGGCCAGCGGCAGGACCAGGCCGCGCAGCGTGGCGCCGGCGGCCAGCCGCCGCCGGGCCCGCTCGTGCCACGCGGATTGCACTCCCGGCCGCAGCCAGACCGGCAGGAGCTGGCCCAGCGCGCCGCTCACCAGCGGCAGCAGGAAGCCGATGGCGAACAGGGGCAGGGATGCCCGGGGCGGCGCGAGGCCCGCCCCGACGCCATGGACGGCACCCTGGCCCAGGACCAGCCCCAGCCCGGCCAGCGCGCCGGCCAGGAGCGGCAGGGCATTGCGGTGGCCATGCTGGCGCAGGAGGCGGCTGGCCGTGCGCAGCAGGACGGCCCAGGGCCACGCATAGAGCAGGGCACCGGCCACGGCGAGCGGCGGCCAGAATGCCGCGCCCAGGGAGACCAGGGTGGCGCCCGCCGCCGCCGGCGGCAGGTGGCGCCGCAGGCGGGCCGGCGCGTCCGGATCCGGCAGGCGGACGACGGTGGGCAGCAGGACCTGGAGCGTGCCCAGGGCGGTCAGGCCCATGAAGCCCAGCAGGTTGGCATGCATGTGGAAGCGCCGCAGGGGCGCTGCCCATTCCGGGCGGAGGGCCGATGCGGCCACGGCGGCGAGCCCCAGGGCCAGGAAGCCCAGCGCGGCGGCATACCAGGCGAGGCAGGGGTTCGGATGGCCGATGCAGGCCCGGCGCCGGCGGGCTATCCAGGCGGCGAAGCCGCCCGCGGCCGCCAGCGCCAGCCAGGGCGCCCAGGTTCGTGCCGAGGGCAGCGGACCGGCGAAGTGCCCGGCGATGGCCAGGCCCGCGGCCAGCGCCAGCGCGGGCGCCGCGAGCAGGGCCGCGGGCGACGCGCCGGTTCGCGTGAGCACCGGGACGAAGTAGGCCATGGCGGCGAGGATCATGGGCAGGGCCCCGACGGCGAACAGCAGGTGCCAGGCGGCCGGCGCGGGCAGCGGGTGGGGCAACGCGGCGGCGCCCGCCACCAGTGCCGTGGCCAGCGCGAGGGCGGCGACGAGGCGGTGCGGCGCGGGTCGCGCCCCGGGCAGCCCCATCACCCCTGCCATTCCCCGGCGGGAAAGACCCGCCGGTACAGTGCCCGGCTCGCGAAGGCCAGGACCGGAAAGACCACGGGAAAGAGGGGCAGCAGCAGGATTGCTCCCATTACCCCGACGGCCAGCGACAGGGCCCAGGCGATCGCGGCGACCGGGCTGGCGAAGACGGCGCGGACGCTGGCCGCGACGGCCGGGATCAGGTCCGCGCGGCCTTCGAACAGCAACGGCACGGAATAGGCCGAGACGGCGAAGATGGCGAAGGCCAGCACCGAACCCATGACCGAACTCCACAGGGCGAAGGACCACACCGAGTCCGGCGGCGGCAGGAGGGCCGCCAGCGGCGCCGGCATGCGGCCCACCATGAAGGCGTAGAGGGTGGCGGCGTCCGTGATCCAGACCAGGAAGATGAAGGCGCAGAACACCGCGATCACCCAGATGCCGCGCGGGCAGCGGCGGAAGCCATCCGCCAGGTCCGCCACGGTCGGAATCTCCCCCGTCTCCAGTCGCTCCGCGATGCGGAAGAAGCCCGCCAGCAGGGCCGGGCCGACCAGCATGAAGCCGCCTGCCGCGGGCAGGGCCATCGGCGTCACCAGGGCGGTCTCGATGGCGTAGAGGATGGCCAGGCCGATCAGCGCGAAGACGGCGCCGTAGCCGAGGCTCAGGCCCCGGGCGGCGGCGAACGTCCGGCGTCCCTCGGCCAGGGAGTCGACCAGGTCGGCGAGGCCGATGGGCCGGGGCCGCGGGCCGGGCGCGCCTTGGGGCACGCCTCAGCCCCGCACGTTGGATTGGGGCGCGAAGGCCTGGAGATCCACGGCCGGGGCCGGTTTCCAGCCCTTCTTGCGGTGTTCCGCCACCACGTTGGTGAAGATGCCGCCGCGGACGAAGAAGCGGGCGGTCAGGCGCATGAAGCGGGGCTTCACCGCCGCGGCCAGGTCGTCGAGGATGCGGTTGGTCACGTCTTCGTGGAAATGGCCCTCGTCGCGGAAACTCCAGACGTAGAGCTTGAGGCTCTTCAACTCGACGCAACGCCGGTCCGGCACGTAGTCCAGCGTGAGGGCCGCGAAGTCCGGCTGCCCGGTCTTCGGGCACAGGCAGGTGAACTCCGGGATTTCCATGTGGATGTGGTAGTCCCGGTGCGGTGCGGGATTGTCGAATGTTTCCAGGGACTTGGCAGGTTTGCTGGGCATGGCGGTCCGGGTGGCCGACGGGCGGCGCGGCGGTGTTTCGGGGGCGGGGCGGGTGGCCTCCTTGCGATTATAATTCGCCGCTCCATGCGTCCCGGCCGGCATCGTCGGCCGGCGCGTCCGCCCGCATCCTGGCGTAATCCGATCCCTCCCCGAACGTGCGTCTGACCAAACTCAAGCTGGCCGGCTTCAAATCCTTCGTCGAGCCGACGACCGTGCTGTTTCCCGGCCGGCTGGCCGGGGTCGTCGGCCCCAATGGCTGCGGCAAGTCCAACATCATCGATGCGGTCCGCTGGGTGCTCGGCGAGTCCAAGGCCTCGGAGCTGCGCGGCGAGTCCATCCAGGACGTGATCTTCAAGGGTTCCGACACCCGCAAGGAGGTGGGCCGGGCCAGCGTGGAGCTCTTTTTCGACAACAGCCTGGGCCGGGCCGCCGGCCAGTGGTCCCAGTACGCGGAGATCACGGTCAAGCGCGTCCTCGACCGGGAGGGAACCTCCAGCTATTACATCAACAACCTGCACGTGCGCCGGCGGGACGTGATCGACCTCTTCCTGGGCACGGGCCTGGGCCCGCGTGCCTACGCCATCATCGGCCAGGGCATGATCTCCCGCATCGTCGAGGCGAAGCCCGACGAGTTGCGCATGTTCCTGGAGGAGGCGGCCGGCGTCACCAAGTACAAGGAACG
>JAEUNJ010000081.1 GCA_016791145.1 Rhodocyclaceae bacterium
GCGCCGGTGAAGGTGGGATCGAGGGCGGCCAGGCGCTGGCCCTTCCGCACCACCTGGCCCACCCGCACGTCGATGGCCTGGATCAGCGAAGTCTCCAGGGGCTGGATCACCAGGTTCGGCAGGGGCGTCACCAGGCGTCCCCGGGCGACGACGATGCGGTCCACCTCGGCCAGGCAGGCCCAGAGCAGGAAGCACCCGACCATGGCCGCCAGCACGTAGAGCGTCATGCGGGCGGCCTTCGGCAGCGGGCGCCGCTCGATCTCGTCCGCGTCCGGCAGGAACTCGATCGCCGTTTCCGGAACCGGTCCCGCCGGCGCCCGGCCCGCCTCCGGCTCCGGGGCCGCGGCCGTCGGGGTCACAGGTGGGCGGTCTGCTGGTTCCATAGGTTCCGGTAGGTGTCGCAGCGGCCGAGCAGTTCGTCGTGGCGTCCGATGTCCTCGACGCGGCCCTGCTGCATGATCACGATGGCATGGGCATTGACCAGCGTGGACATGCGGTGGGAGATCATGATCACCGTGCGGCCGACGGCGATGCGGGACAGGTTGCGGATGAAGATGGCCTCGCTCTCCGGATCCAGGGCGCTGGCCGCCTCGTCGAGGATCAGGATGCGCGGCTGGGAGAGCACGGCCCGGGCGATCGACAGGCGCTGCTTCTGGCCGCCGGACAGGTTGCTGCCGTTCTCCTCGAGCAGGGTGTCGTAGCCCTGGGGCAGGCGCTCGATGAACTCGTCGGCGCCGGCCGCCTGGGCGGCGGCCACGATGTCCTCGAAGGAGGCGTCCGGGCGGGCGGCGGAAATGTTGTCCTTCACCGTGCCGCGGAACAGGAAGTTCTCCTGCAGCACGACGCCGATCTGCCGGCGCAGGTGGGACAGGTCGATCTCGCGGGCGTCGATGCCGTCGAAGCGGATGATCCCCTCCTGCACCGGATACATCCCCTGGATCAGCTTGGTCAGCGTCGTCTTGCCGGAACCGCTGCGGCCGACGATGCCGATGACGCTGCCGGCCGGGACGACGAAGGTCGCCCGGTCCAGGGCGGCGACGCTGGCGCCCGGGTAGCGGAAGGTGACGTCCTCGAAGCGGATCTCGCCCTTCAGCGGCGGCCGCAGGCCGCCGGCGCCGGCGCGCCCCTCGGAGGGCCGGTTCATCACCTGGCCCAGCATCTGCACGGAAAGCGCCGTCTCCTGGTACTCGTGCACCAGGGAGACGATCTGCACCAGGGGCGAGACGACGCGGCCGGAGATCATCTGGAAGGCGATCAGGGCGCCGACCGTCAGCTGCTGGTCGAAGACGTCCTGGGCGCCCAGCACGATGATCGCCACCGACATCAGCTTCTCCAGGAACTGGACAGCCGACATGGCCGTGATGGAGATGCGGCCGACCCGGAAATGCATGGTGATGGCCCGGGCCGCCTTCTGGTCCCAGGTCTTCTTCTGCACCGGCTCCAGGGCCAGGGCCTTCACCGTGCGCATTCCGTGGATGGCCTCCACCAGCAGCGCCTGGCGCTCGCCCTCGGCCTCGTACAGGGCCTTCAGCCGCCGCTGGAAGGGCGGGATCAGGGAGGCCACGACGACGCCGATCAGGACGGTGAAGAGCAGCGTCACGGCGGCGAGCTTGGCCGAGTAGAAGAAGAGCAGCGGCAGGAAGACCACCAGGGCCGTGGCGTCCAGGGCCGTGAAGAAGAGCCGTCCGGTGAGGAACTGGCGGATCTTCTCCACCTGCTGCATGTGGCGAACGATGACGCCGGCCGTGGCCGCCTCGAAGAAGTCGATGGGCAACGACAGCAGCTGGGCGAAGGTGCGCCGGGCCAGGCGCATGTCGATCTTGTTGGTCGCCGCCAGGGTCAGGAACTGGCGCAGGAAGCCGAAGGTGGAATCGAAGACCAGGGCGATCACGATGCCCGTGGCCAGCACCCAGAGGGTCGAACTGCTCTGGTGCACCAGCACCTTGTCGATGATCAGCTGGAAGAAGATCGGCGAGGCGAGGGCCAGGACGTGCAGCACCAGGGCGGCGATGGCGATGTCCCGGAAGGCCGCCTTCTGCTTGAGGATCTCCGGGATGAACCAGCGCAGGCCGAAGGGCTGGTTCGGATCGGCCAGGGACCAGGTGCGCTTCAGGAAGACCAGGTCCCCGTCCCAGCGGCCGCAGAACTGGTCCCGGGTCAGGATGATCGGCGCCGCCTTGTCGGCCAGCGGATCCAGGACGGCGATCTTCTCCGTCCCGTCCGGTTCCCGCCGGGCCCCGATCACGATGACGCTGTTGCCGTTGGAAAGGCGCGCGACCAGGGGGAAGACTCCCTGCAGGGCGACGAGGGCATTCCAGTCCAGGCGCTCCGCCTTGGCCTTCAGCCCGATGTCCGAGGCCATGCGCAGGAACAGGGCCGGCGCCGGCTCCTCCGCCCCCAGGGCGTAGTCGTGGACCAGGCGCTCGGGATTGACCTGCAGCCCGTGGTGCTGGGCAATCGCCGTCAGGCACTGGACGGCGGTGTGGGGGAATGCTTCAGGCATTTGGCCCGCCCTCCCCTGCCCCCGCCCATGGCCGGCATTGCACTGCCGGCCCGCTACGGCGGCGCGGAGCAGTGCTCCGCGAAATCCCGCCTCCACCCCTCACGGGAGGGGAACTCACTTGATCGCTGCGCTCACCTGTTACGGGTCGGGCATAGGTCGCGTCGGTGCAGTTTGCGGCTTCGCCACTTGCCGTCCGGGCTCGGGACGGCCCGGCGCCCGGACTGCGTTCGGGGAGCGTCCGCTCGTCGTCGTGGGAGCGGCGTCCTCGCCGCGATGCAGTTGGAATTGCCGCGATCGCGCCGCGGCGATTCCCGGCGGCGGCCCGGGCCGCACGGCCGGCCGGGAGGCCTGCCGCAGGCGTGCAGGTGTCCCGCGATCCCACGAACAGCACTGGCACCGGTCCGGTTCAGCCCTTCCTTACTGGAAGTTGGGGGAGGAAGGGTTGGCCGGGGCGGCGGGAGGGGAGGGGGCGGCGTCGGCGGTGGCGGGGGCGCCGGGTTTCTGGGTGACGATGCCGGCGGCGATGAGCTTCTTCATCACGTCCTCGGCCAGGGCGAAGGCGCGCAGGAAGCCGTCGATGGGCATGACCAGGCG
>JAEUNJ010000098.1 GCA_016791145.1 Rhodocyclaceae bacterium
GGCGAAGGCCGTCGAGTCGCCGTAGTAGAGGTTCACCGTGTTCTGGCTGGTGATCTTCTTGAAGGCGGCCACCGAGGCGTCCACCTTGTAGCCCGTGTCCTCGGGCACGTAGCGGACCTTGCGGCCCTTGATGCCGCCGGCTTCGTTCACGAGCTTCACGTAGTCCTGGATGCCGGCGTTGATGCCGATGCCGGCGAAGGCGAAGACGCCGGTCATCGGGATGGAGCCGCCGATGACGACGTCCTCCTGGGCCATGGCGGCGGGCGCCAGGGCGAGGGTCGCGGCGGCCAGGAGGCCGCCAAGCCATTGCGTGGGTTTCATGTGTTCTCCTCCGAGGATGTGCCTATGTCCGGAATGGCCACAGGTGAAAGAAACGGCGGGTCCGGCGCCACATCTCCGCCAGGCCGTGGGGTTCGAAGATCAGGAAGCCGACGATCAGGGCGCCGAAGACGATGGTGCGCACCGGCGACAGGACGACGCCCAGGTTCTCCCCCAGGGGCAGCCAGCCCACCACCAGCTTCAGGACCTCCGGCACCATGGTCATGAAGACGGCGCCGAGGATGCCGCCGAGGATGCTGCCCATGCCGCCCACGATGATGGCGGCCAGGAAGAAGATGGACATCACGAGGGGGAAGCTCTCCGGCGTCACCACCCGGAAGAAGTAGGCCCACAGCCCCCCCGCCACCCCCGCGTAGAAGGACGACAGGGCGAAGGACAGCAGCTTGTAGCGCAGCAGCGGGATGCCCAGCACCTCGGCCGAGATGTCCCGGTCGCGGATGGCGATGAAGGCCCGGCCGATGCGGGTGCGGAAGAGGTTGGCGGCGCCGGCCAGCATCAGGATCGTCACCGGGAGGATCAGCCAGTAGAGGCGGAAGGAGGTGTCCAGGGGGATGCCGAAGAGACGGGCCGGCGGCAGGGAAAGGCCGGCCGTGCCGCCGGTCACCGGCTTCCAGTTGGCGAAGACGAAGTGCAGGATGAAGGAGGCCGCGATGGTGGAGATGGCGAGGTAGAGGCCCTTCACCCGCAGGGAGGGGATGCCCACCAGGACGCCGCCCAGCATGGCCACGCCGCCGGCGGCGAGCAGGTTGAGCAGGAAGGGGCTGCCCAGGCGCAGTTCCAGGATGGCCACCGTGTAGGCGCCCAGGCCCATGAAGGCGGCCTGGCCGAGGCTGACCAGCCCGGTGTAGCCGGTGAGGATGTTGAGGCCCGTGGCGCTGGCCACGTTGATGGCCACCAGGCAGGCCAGGTAGAGCCAGTACTGGCTGGCCACGAAGGGGAAGGCCACCAGGACCGCGCCCAGCACGGCGAGCCAGAAGCGCTGGGTGGCCGTGTCGAACAGGGCCTCGTCGGCGGCGTAGGTCTCCTTCGCGGTGCCGATGCGCATCAGAGCCTCTCGATCTCGTGGGTGCCGAAGAGCCCGTAGGGCCGCACCATCAGGATCAGCACCAGCAGCGTGAAGGTGGCCAGCAGCTTGAACTCGCCGCCCAGGTAGGCCCCCGCCAGGGCCTCCACCAGCCCGATCACCAGGCCGCCCACCAGGGCGCCCAGGACGCTGTCCAGCCCACCGAAGATCACCACCACCAGCACCGAGAGGCCGAACACGCCCATGGTCGACGAGATGCCGCCGATGGCCCCGACCACGATGCCGGCCACCGCCGCGATCATCGCCGCCGCCACCCAGGCCAGCGAGAAGACCCGCGGCACGTTGATGCCCATGGAATAGGCCGCCGCCTGGTCGGAGGCCGTGGCGCGCAGGGCGACGCCGCCGCGCCAGAAGCGGAAGACCAGCAGCACGCCGGCGATCAGCGCCGACGCCACCAGGAAGCCGTAGAAGACCTTGGGCGCCAGGAAGGCCTCGCCGACCATGATGGGGTCGGAGGGCATGAATTCCGGCAGCCGCCGCGGGTCGGCGGTCCAGACCAGTTCCACCACCCCGACCAGGATGGAGGCGAGGCCCACGGTGACCATGAAGACCGAGATGGGCGCCTCCCCCAGCATCGGCCGGATCATGGTCCGCTCCACCACGGCGCCGAGCAGGCCGCTGCCCAGCACCGCCCCGAGGACGGCGGCCCAGACCGGCAGTTCCATGGTCGCCGCGAAGGCGAAGAACAGGTAGGCGCTGATCATCAGCATCTCGCCGATGGCGAGATTCACCACCCGGGTCGCCTTGTAGATCATCACGAAGGCCAGGGCGGTCAGGGCGTAGAGGCCGCCCGTGCCGATGCCGGCCAGGGAGATCTCCAGCAGGAAGAGCCAGTCGAAACCCTCTGTCACCGGGTTTCCCTCCCCCCATCCCCCTCCCCGGAGGGGGAGCGCAAGCGCTCCCCATAGGGAAATGGGTGGGCCCTCGCCCCGGCCCCCTCCCCGAGGGAGGGGGAGCGCAAGCGCTCCCCGTCGGGGAATTGGTGGGGGGGCCCCCCCGCCCCCCCCCCGGGGGGGGGGGGGGGGGGGGGGGCCTCCCCTATTCCCCGACGGGGAGCGCTTGCGCTCCCCCTCCCGTGGGGCGGGGGGCGGGGGA